>JBBQTL010000176.1:0-12855 GCA_038213285.1 Chitinophagales bacterium | reverse complement strand
TCCTTTACAGCAGGCATACTGCTTTGTGCTATAATGTTCCTGGTGACCAAATTGCTTTTTGATAATTCCATCAGTAACTGGTTTGTTTATATTTCCAGGTCATATAAAGTGCCTGGCAATGGATTAACCGCCCAGGACAGGATGATTTTCTTTTTAATTTATGCGGCCATTGGAATTACATTCAGTACTGTTGGTGAAGAGCTTTTTTATAGTGGAATTGTTCATGAAAGTTTAGCCGCCAAATATGGTGATAACAAAGCTTCGTCAATTGACAGCCTTGCATTTGCGCTTACTCATTTAGCACACTTTGGAATTGTATATGTTTCGGGAGCCTGGAGCTTTCTATTTTTTCCCGCATTATTATGGGTAGTTTTTATGTTTGCGGCAAGCCGGTTATTCTTTTTTTGCAGGATGAAGACCGGATCAATTATAGGCGCTATCCTTAGCCATGCAGGTTTTAATTTAACAATGATGTATTTTATATTTTACCATATCCTGAAATAGCATTTGATTTATTCTTCTTAGCATTTAATAACAGTAAGTTCCATTTTAATTCTCCCTATTGAAGGAACGATGCTCATTATTTCTCCAGGTATAAGCTATGTTTTGCTACATTTATTAAAACAGTTGTGTATTTTAATCATATTAGCACTAGTGTATTGACAAATAAATTATGCTACATTTTTTGGGTTATCATAAAGGTGCCTGAATTATAAAAACGGGTAATTCGGACGTAGTTTAAAGTCCCGCAGGGAGTAAATAACGGTAGCCCTTATAGCATTATATTTAAATATAGTCGTGTAGGGACGTGATATAAGGAGTCGCTTTAAATTATGGATCACGTCCCCCTACGGGACTTAAAATAATATTCTATTCTATTAATACCGATATTTTGTCCCTAACGGGAAAATGTGACACATTAACAAATAATAATTTGAAAGCCTTTTCTTTTTGAAAGTAAATATTTCATAATTAAATTTTCATTACCCTGGCTACCCTATTCCATTAATTAAACAGGTAACTTCCGGCACGTACCAATCTGTTGATAAGTAATCGCTAAAAAAAGTAAGTGAAAACAAAATGTTTTGTTAATTTATTTTACATTACACCTAACTAAAACAAAACTTATGAAAAGAATACTTTCTTTTTTTGCCGCAAGCCTATTAATAGTAAGTTCCTGTACCAAACAGGATCAGCAAACCAGAACAGATGCTATGGAACCTGCAACAGAATTGATCAATGGCAGGCAATGTGCATCCAACGAAGTGTTAGAAAAACAGATAGCGGAGAATCCGGCCAGGGGGAAGTTTCTCGAAGAGCTGGAAATAAAAACTCAAAAATTCACAGGTGGAAGGTTAGCCAACAGGGCGGATGTAACACTATATGTTCCTGTTGCATTGCATGTAGTAAGTACTAATCCCAACCTGGTTTCAAATGCACAGATTGCCTCGCAAATTGCCGTACTGAATAAAGACTTCAGCAAAACAAATACTGAATTATCCAACAGCAGCGTGTACCTGGCAGGTTATTCATTTAATAATGTGCCGAATTGCAAAATACAGTTTGTATTAAAACAAACAATCAGGAAGCAAACAACTGTTGCTTCATTTGGTTCCAATGATGCAGTTAAAAAGTCAGCGCAGGGCGGAAGCGATGCGGTAAGTCCAACTTCGTATTTAAATTTCTGGGTTTGCGATTTGAGTGGTGGCTTATTGGGATATGCACAATTTCCCGGTGGTCCTTCGGCCACTGATGGCGTGGTAGTAGATTACCAGGGATTTGGCACTTCTGCTGCTACTACAGGTTACTCCTTATATGCCGCGTTCAATTTAGGCAGAACCGCAACCCACGAAATAGGACACTGGTTCAATCTTCGCCATATATGGGGGGATCAGCGGTGCGGTAATGACCAGGTTACTGATACTCCTTTACACGATGGCGCCAATGGCGGATGCCCGGCAGTTGGACTTAAAAGTGCCTGTAAAGGCAAGCCCCTGGAACAATGGATGAACTATATGGATTATACAGATGACAGGTGTATGTATATGTTTAGTGCAGGGCAAAAAACAAGGATGAACGCTGCTATTGATGCAGCAAGAGCGAGCTATGTTACCACCACACCTTAATTGAAATTTACTTTATCTGCAAAAGCTCCGGTTACATGACCGGAGCTTTTTTTTTAATTGTGAGCAGATGAGCTATTTTAAAAATGTGATTATAAAACCTGGGTGCCGTTAAATAATACCTAAACGGAAAACCTGGATTGAATGTGGAATAGAATGCTTCCTGTGACACGCTTTAATTTGCAGGTTTACCTCTTTAAAGATTATAAAATTACTGTACTCTCATTTCAACAGGCATATTTGCCTTTTTTAAAAGTTCCCTTGCATATTTGTTCAACAAAGTATTCTTTCCCCCATGATATTTGCTTAATTTTAAACTCAATAAAATTTAATAGCAATGCCAGTTTACACACTTCAGATAAATGGAAAGCCATACAAAGCCGATGTGGCAGCCGATACCCCGTTATTGTGGGTACTTAGAGATCACCTCGGGCTGGTAGGAACTAAATTTGGCTGTGGAATCGCACAGTGCGGAGCCTGTACCGTTCACCTGAATGGTGCCGCTGTAAAATCCTGTGTGCTACCTGTTTCGTCCATCAAAACTTCGGCTATTACCACCATCGAAGGGCTTTCTTTAAATGGTGATCATCCTTTGCAAACCGCCTGGGATGAAGTGGATGTACCGCAATGCGGCTATTGCCAGGCAGGCCAGATAATGACAGCTGCCGCTTTACTAAAACGAAAACCGCACCCCGGTGAAGATGAAATAGATAATGCCATGCAGGGTAATATTTGCCGATGCGGCGCCTATCACCGTATTAAGGAAGCAGTAAAATTAGCAAGCACTAAAATCTAATTCTATGTCAACATCAAATGCAACCAGCAGAAGAGATTTTTTGAAATTAGCATCCCTAACCGGTGGCGGCCTTATGCTGGGCTTTAGCTGGTTTGGTGCAGAAGCTGAAACACCCGTAATCATCAGCAATACCCCGCTTGCGGGCACCATGGGCTTTAATAGTTACCTGTCCATTTCCACCGAAGGATTGGTTACCATCATGTCGCCCAATCCAGAGTTGGGGCAAAATATCATGACCTCCTTTCCTATGATTGTGGCGGAGGAACTGGATGCCGACTGGAAAAAAGTAAAAGTGGTGCAGGCATCATTGGACAAGGCTTTCGATCGCCAGCTTACCGGTGGCAGCGGAGCTGTTCCTCACTCATGGAAGCGCTTAAGAACTGCTGGTGCCACCGCAAGAGCCATGTTGATACAAGCCGCAGCAAAACGCTGGGACCTGCCAGCCGAAGAATGCACTGCCAGTAATGGCTTTGTTAGTCATTCAAAATCCGGTAAGCAATTGAGCTTTGGAGAGCTGGCAGAACAGGCATCCGGCATACCGGTTCCTAAGGATGTAAAATTAAAAGACCGCAAAGATTTTAAATTGATTGGTACGGCGGTTAAAAATGTAGCCAATAAAAATATTGCAACCGGCAAGCCACTTTTTGGAATGGATTTTTACCGGGAAGGCATGTTGTTCGCCATGATACAACGCCCTGAATCTTTTGGTACCAAAATAAAATCAGTGGATAGTGCCGCAGCTAAAGCAATGCCCGGTATTACAGATGTGGTGGTATTTAAAAACAATGTGGCCGTAGTTGGAAAATCTACCTGGGAAGTAAGCAAGGCAAGAAAATTATTGAAGATTGTGTATGAAAATGATGGTACCGTTGAAAGTACGGCTGATCACAACAAATTATTTACCGATTTGCTTGATACCGGAACACCGGCGGTGAAAAGAAAGAATGGTGATGTGGATGCCGCTTTTAAAACGGCTGCAAAAATTGTAAAAGGTGAATACCAGTGCCCGTTTTTATCACATGCCCCACTGGAGCCTATGAATTTTTTCGCACATGTACGCCCCGATGGTGTAGAGTTGGTTGGCCCCACTCAAACACCTGGCAGCGCCCGTACCGCTACTTCCAAATTATTAAACATTCCCGAAGATAAGATTACCCTCGACATTACCAGGCTGGGCGGTGGTTTTGGCAGGCGCCTTAAATTTGATTATGTGGTAGAGGCAGCCGAATTATCCAGTTTAATTAAAGCACCGGTAAAAGTTATCTGGACCAGGGAAGATGATATGACGGGTGGAAGCTACCGTCCGGCAGTTCGTTACCGTTTTGAAGCTGCACTGGATTCCAATGGAAATATGGTGGGATATAAATGCAGGGGCGTTGGCATCAATGCGGGTAACCCTACCCGTGAAGACAACTTTCCATCCGGCGCCGTAGAAAATTTATTGATAGATACCCTCGATCATAAATCTACAATTACCACCGGGGCATGGCGTGCACCCATCACCAATTTTTTGGGGTTTGCAGAGCAGGCTTTTTTGGACGAAGTAGCAGAGGCTGCCGGTAAAGATCCCATTCAATTCAGGCTGGAGTTATTGGATAAGGCACGAAAATCTCCCACCGGGCCGGTTAAGTACAATATCGACCGCATGGAAACGGTTATAAAAATGGCCGCCGAAAAATCGGGCTGGGGAAAGAAGCCGGGCGTTTCACAGGGTTTTAGTGTTTACTTTTCGCACCAGTCGTATGTGGCACAGGTATGCGAGGTAGTGATGAAAGCGGGCAAGCCGGTTGTAAAAAAGATTTACGCGGTTTCCGATTGCGGAGAGGTAATCAATTTAAGTGGTGCAAGGCAGCAGGTAATGGGCGGCATTGTAGACGGATATGGCCATGCTATGTTTGGCAAAGTAACCTTTAAAAATGGTGTAGCCGAACAAAAGAATTTTAATACCTACCGGCTGATAAGGATGAAAGAAATTCCGGAAATTGAAACTTATTTTGTAGATAACGGGATTGATCCAACGGGTCTTGGTGAACCGGCATTGCCACCAACCGGTGGTGCAGTGGCCAACGCAATTTATAAAGCAACAGGTAAGCGGCTAAGAAACCAACCTTTTATTGACGAGGAGGTTTTTAAAACGGTTTAGATATCTGTAAAGCCCTTCGGGGCTTTTTTTATTTTATAAGCATGCGCACTCCGTTCTGTGTCGGCCTTGTTACTACTGCTTGTACTGCACTGGGTATTCAGTGGCGTTGTTGACTGTTCTACAGATAAAAAAGGGATGCTATATATTTTAATTTTGGATGGTTTTTGAGTCTGAGAGATTAGTAACCTCCCAAATACAGGACGAAGTCCTGCGCCTATTTCTATTTTTCCGAAAACTAAAATAATTGTAACAAGCTGAATATTTTTATTTTAAATTGCTGCCCATATAAATTTGCAATAACAAATCATTAATCAGCGTGTCAATCAACAACCAGGATTTAGAAAAAAAAGTAAAACAAGTCGCTCACTCACTCGCTTATGAAAAGGGATATGTATGTGTAACCGACATGCTCATGCGACTTGGATATTTATCAAAAGAAAATCATGAAGACTGGCGATTTGGACGAATTCCTTATTTGGAAAAAGTATGCAATGTAAATCTTAGCAAACTTTCGTTGATCAGCAAACTGACAAGAAAATTTGCCAATGAGTTAAAATTAAAACCATCGTTCACCCTTTACAAAAAATATGGAAAAGGGATAAAACCAACATTGATTTTCAGTAAAACACGGTTACCTCATATTGAAGAAACGTATGCCACCCATTATGTGAACCTGAAGCGGATCAATGAAATGAAAATGAATAAGGCTGCGGCGAAAAACAGTACAGAAAAAATTACTGGAATTACCGACGATGAAATGTCTGGCGCCTGAGCAGGCGTAGGAATGTATCGAATTGATTGTACAGGCGCGATACTGTAGCGTTAGGCGCAGGAATGAGGGGCGGGCAAAGAGCGATGGTTTCCTATGCCAGGTAGTTACTACAGCCCTAAATAGCATAACACAGTGAATAGTAACAAGGAAGACACAGGACGGAGTCCCTGCGCCTGTGGGGTGTTGGACGGATGAATCAGTTCGGACATGTAGCATTTTTGGATTGTATCATTCTTAAATTAATAACATTGCCCGTAGGGAAGGGAAATAAATAGTGATATAAAATTTAAGTACTGGTTTATATTGAAATGTATTACAGAAAGGTCTGGATAATATCACGTCCCTACGAGACTTTTATTCATTCATTCATTTATTTCTGCTACCGATATTGTATCCCTGACGGGACGGGGAAGGCAAGGAAATGCCAGGTTTATTACAAATGTGATAGCTACCAGATGTTGCAGGCAACAATAAAGGAATCACCGGATTAAACGATAGCCTGCTTTTTTTCAAATCCTTTATAAATAACCTTCTCATCAAAGTTAAGCCCGACAAGGTTATGCTGGCGGGAATTCGAATGCATTCTAAATCTGATAGCTATCGGATGTCGCTCTTTTTTTAAAAACTAAAAATGAGTAAATCTTCATTAAGGTTTTGAGTTATCAAAGAAATAAAAACGTCTGAACGCCTTAACGGCAAAACTCAGTAACAGGTAGATTTTGCTATATCCGAAAGCTATCGGATGTGAAATGAACCCGGGAATTCTTTCAGGCATCCGATATGGTTTTTAGGTGCTATTTTTACAGCACAACAACATAGTTATGCCAGTACAAAAACTTGAAGTGTGGCAAAGAGGCCTGCTTCCCGTAATACCTCCACTTTTGCAACCAGTTGCGCATGCCTTATTGCAGGCACGTGAAGAAGTGGATGAGACAATGCTCAACTTTCCGGACGAACTACTTTGGGAACGACCCGCCGGATTGGCTTCGCCCTGTTTTCATTTGCAGCACCTGAGTGGTGTGCTTGACCGGGTATTTACATACGCACGCAACGAAGGGCTTAGCCCGGTTCAGTTTGATGAACTGGCTGCAGAAGGTAAAAATGAATCACCCGCAATTACCACCAACCAATTGTTGCAACGTTTTGATCAACAGGTAAACAAAGCAATGGATCAACTAATGATAACCGATGAAGCTACGTTAACGGACTATCGTGGAATCGGCAGGGCTGGCTTACCCTCCACTGTTATCGGGCTTTTGTTCCATGCTGCAGAACATACCATGCGGCATGTGGGGCAGTTGATGGTAACACAGGCAGTACTAAGAAAAATGTCTAATGTATGATTTTTTGATGGCTGATCCGATAGCTATCGGATTTCTGATGTCTGGTTTCATTCGAATACTTTGGTCATTTTGCAGATGACGTATTTTATAAATGAACTTTTCTTAAAAGGTACATAAACAAATAAACCCTTTTTATCCGAAAACCAATGCCAAAGAGCAGCATATAGTTGAATGGAGTACCGATTAAAATATGGGTTGGACTATCGCCAATAAAGCTCAATCGGGGAATCATTGCCTGTTAAAAAAATCAGGCACAACCCTTACCCTATATGCCCCTCAATAATCGATTTATCTACTTCCTCTTCATTTAGCTTTTCGCTCTTCAACCGTTTTAGTTTTTTACTGTAGGATATTTTTGTAATGAGTACAAATAATACCGGCACCACGAAGATGGCCAGCGTTGTAGCAGACAACATACCGCCAAATACCGTCCAGCCAATGGTTTTACGTGATTCTGATGCGGCGCCGGTGGCAAAGGCCAGCGGAAGTACACCCAATATAAATGCCAGCGAAGTCATGATAATCGGGCGTAACCGAAGCTGCACCGCCTGCAGGGTGGCTGGTATAATTTCTATCCCACGGTCTACCCTTTCTTTGGCGAATTCCACTATCAGGATCGCATTTTTTGCAGCCAGTCCAATCAATGTAATTAAACCAATCTGGGCATATACATTGTTGGTAAGGTTGGGCATAAATGTAAGCGTAAGAATGGAACCAAACGCACCAATAGGCACGGCAAATAATACAGAAAATGGTACCGACCAGCTTTCGTATAATGCCGCCAGGAAAAGGAACACAAAGATGATGGAGATAACAAAAATGGTAACCGTACTATCGCCCGCTTTTATTTCTTCCCGGCTGAGGCCGGAAAATTCATAGCCATAGCCGGTGGGTAAAGTTTGGGCAGCCACTTCCTTTAACGCTTCAATTGCCTGGCCGCTACTTACCCCGGGCTTGGGTGAACCGTTTATTTCAATGGACCGGTAAATATTATAATGAGAAATCAGTGACGGGCTTTCAACCACTTTGCTGGTAAGCAGTGAACCCAACGGAATCATACCACCCAGGTTGTTGCGTACATAATATTTATCAAGCTCACCAATGGACGATCGATAACTACTATCACCCTGAACCACCACCCTGAAGTTTCGGCCATACAGGTTGAAATCATTTACATAAGTACTTCCCAACAAGGTGGACATCGTACTGTATACATCCAATACGGATACACCTAATTTTTTTGCCTTTTCCTTATCCACATCTACCTGGTAACTGGGCGTTCGGGTGGTAAAGAAGGTGAATGCCATCCCAATCTCGGGACGTTTATTTAATTCGGTTAAAAAATTACGGGACACTGTTTCAAACTGTTTTATATCATCGGTGCTGGTAGTTTGCTGTAGTTCGAAAGTAAACCCGGCGGTAGCACCCAGACCGGGTATGGCCGGTGGTGATATGGCCAGTATTCTTGCCTCTTTAATGTCAGCCGTTCTTTTTTGAATTTCAGCAATGATATTTTTTACATGCAGCTCTTTAGATTTCCGGTCATCCCATGTCTGCAGGTTTACAAACATGGTACCTACATTGGACTTGTTTGAAAAACTGATGATATTCAACCCGGCAAGTCCACCTACTAATCTCACACCAGGAATGGCTTCTACCCTTTTCATGATATTCAGTAACATTTCTTTACTGCGGGTGGTAGAAGTCGCTTCAGCCATTTCATAGGTTACAAATAAACGGCCTTCATCTTCTGAAGGAATAAATCCCGATGGCTTATTTTTAAACAGAAAGAAAAGACCAACAAATAAACAAAGCATCATGATGATTACCATTGGTGTTGCCCTGATCCATTTTCCAACTCCCTTTGTATAGGACGAAGTCATCCTGCCGAAGCCCCTGTTGAAGGAGGCAAAGAATTTGTCCAGCAGGTTCTTTTTATCCTTTTCCGTTTTGGATGGCTTTAGCATGATGGAGCACAGGGCCGGGGTAAGGGATAAGGCAACAAATGCCGATATCAGCACCGATACGGCAATGGTAATGGCAAACTGCTGGTAAAGGCGGCCAACAATGCCCGGTATAAATCCAACCGGTACAAACACAGCAGCTAAAATCAATGCGATGGCAATTACGGGGCCCGATATATCTTTCATGGCCATTTTGGTGGCTTCCTTTGCAGACAGTTTTGCATGATCGATGTTATGCTGCACTGCTTCTACCACTACAATCGCATCATCTACTACGATACCGATCGCCAGCACAAATGCAAAGAGCGTAAGTGTATTGATGGTGAATCCAAAGGGAATAAAAAAGATAAAGGTTCCAATGAGTGAAACAGGAATGGCCAGTACACAAATGAGTGTAGCCCGCCAGCTTTGTAAAAATAGGAATACCACCAATATTACCAGCAGCAATGCCTCACCAAGTGTATGCAATACTTCGTTGATAGAAGATTTTACTACTGTAACCGTTTCCAAAGGCACCACGTAATCCACATCTTTAGGAAATGTTTTTTTAAGTTCTGTCAAAGCCTTGATAACCCCTTCATACGTATCCAGCGCATTTGCGCCGGGTGCCTGGTATATCAATACAAATGCAGCAGGCTTGCCACTGGCATACGCGTTGGCGCCATAATCAAATTTCCCCAGCTCTACCCTCGCCACATCCCGCATGTGAACCACGGTACCAGTAGCGGGATTGGTTTTCACTATGATGTTCTCAAACTGTTCCCTGGTATTAATACGGCTGTTGGTAAGCACACTGTACTCAAAAGTTTGTACGTCAGGCTGCGGGTTGCCACCTATTGTACCTGCAGCCACCTGCAGGTTTTGTTCCGTTAGTGCGGAAGTAATGTCAGTAGTAGTCATACCCAGGTTTGCCAGTTTTTCCGGACTCAACCAGATACGCATACCAAAGTCATCGGCCCTGGATACAATATCGCCAACACCCTTTACCCTTTGCAGCGCATCCTTTAAATATATATTGGCATAGTTACCCAGGAAGTTGGCATCATGTGTACCGTTGGGTGAGAACAAAGCCAACACTACCATAATGCTCGGACTACGTTTGCGAACAGTGAGACCTAAACGCTTTACGGCATCCGGCAACGATGGTTGGGCAACACTTACCCGGTTCTGCACGTCAAGGGCCGCTATATTTACATCGGTACCAATCTCAAAATTTACGTTGATACTGCTTTGACCACTGGCCGTGCTATTGCTTGAAATATAGGTCATGCCCGGTGTGCCGTTTACCTGGGTTTCAATGGCTGTAGTGGTTGTTTGCTCCACCGTTTGTGCATCTGCCCCGGTAAAACTACCGTTGATCGTAACCGTTGGTGGCGTAATATCAGGGTACTGGGCAACAGGCAAAGTAGTTAAAGCAATTACACCCACCAGCACAATCACAATGGAAATCACGATTGCCGTAACGGGTCTTTTTATAAAAGTATCTGCTATCATATTATTTCTTTAGCACTAAAAATTTTAAATATTCCCAAGGGTTGCATCTCCCTTTTTTGATCGTATTATTTTCTGGTGGCCGGCAGAAGGTTTTCATGGCGACATCGTTGTGTCACTCCCTTGTACTGAATACCAATGTGGGTCTTTAATTATGTTATAAATTAATTGAACATTCATGATTTCAATAACGAACTACTGGATGTTATGCTGCCCATTTTATAGTACATAGGGCGTTGCCCTATGCTTAGGTATAACCGCCCTTTCAGGGCTTTTACGTACACCTTGCCGGCCCTCAAAAATCACAATCTGAATGGATCAACAAAGTATAAATCAACCACTCTACTTATTCGTGATGAACTCGCAATCCGAAAGAAATCAGACATCAAAAAATCAGACATCAGACATCACGCATCACGCATCAGGCATCAGACATAAAAAATTTATTTCTTAACGGGTGCTGATGTGGTATTAATCATTGCCCCTTCCCTTAAATTCTGAACACCTTCCACTACCACTTTCTCGCCACTTTGCAATCCTTCATTGATGATAATATCTTTTCCTATTTGTTTGCCCGGCAACACCTTTCGTTGCGATACCTTGCTGCTATCATTGGGTACATACACAAAAAATTCACCCAGTTGCTCCGTTATTGCTTTGTACGGAATAACGACAGACTGCTTTGAGGCGCTGTTTTTTACACGAACCGTTCCATTCATACCGGCAATCAATAACTTTTTATTATTGGGAAATATAAGTCTTGCCTTTATCGTACCCGTTTGTGAATTTACGGAGCGGTCGAGCAATTCCATCTTACCGGGATAGGGATACACATCCCCGGCAAAAGCAAGTGTAAATGTTGAATCACCGGGTTGTTGCTTTTCACTTAACAGTTTGGTAAAGCGATAAATCTCCGCCTGGTCCACGTTAAAATCAACGGCCAGTTCCTTGTCAGATGAAATGGTGTTTAGCAAGGTTTGTCCGGCTGTAACCGCAGCGCCGGATTTCACAGCCGAGATACCAATTACTCCATCAAAAGGTGCATATACTTTTGTGTACCGTACACTCGTTTGTACCCCCTGTATATTTGCCCTGGCTGCATCTGCCTGTTTCTTTGCAACTTCCAATGCTGCATCTGCATTATCCACTAACTGCTTTGCTACTGCATCATTTTTATCCAGTTCATGAAAACGGTCGGCATCTTTTTGCGCTTTGTTTATATTGGCTTCCTGTACTTTTAAATTGGCCACTGCCTGCTGGTAGTTGGCCGAGTATAATTGTGCATCTGTCGCATACAACAATTGTCCCTTTCGTACCCTGTCGCCATCTTTAAAGTATAGGCCGGTAATAAAACCACTTACCTGTGGCCGCAATTCTACCTGATTCAAGGCAGTTACGGTTGCCGGGTATTCATCATAATAAACTGCATCAGTTACATTCACCTCCTGAACCGTAACCTTTACCGGTGGCGGAGCCTGCTGGGCAGGTGGCTTTTTATCAGCGCAGGATGCTATGAATAAAAGAGCTACAATGCAGCTATATTTTAACGGTAGTTTTAAAACCATGCTATGAGTAATTTTAATTTTATTGATATGCATCGATACATTTTAATAGTTGATTTGCCCGAGTGCTTTTTGAACATCTATTTTACTTGCCATCAACTGGTACATGGCATTGTAAAAATTTATTTGCGATGTTCGCAGATCGGTTTCAGAAGTAACTACTTCCAGGTAGGTTTTTATCCCGGAGCGATATTGCAACTGGATGACATCATACACTTCTTTTGCCAGCATGATATTGTCTTTTAAAGCGAGGTAGTTTTGCAGGTTACTTTTATACATTGCCAACGCCTGCGAATAACCAGAATTTACCATGTTCTTTAAATTGATAATATCGAGTTCGTTTCGTTGTAAGTCTAATTCAGCTACCCGTATATCAGCCTTTCGTTTACCGCCCTGGAAGATGGGGAAACCCAGGGTGAGTGCTGCAAAAGAACTTGGAAAATTGTTAGTGTATAGCTTTCCAAAATTATTATTTTGATAAATCAAATTATATGCACCGTTTGCAGATACCGTTGGCAGGTAATCCCATTTATAATATTTTACGTTGTATTGTAACAGGCGCTTTTGTGTTTCCAGTAATTTATATTCAATCCTTGCCTTGTAATCCGGTGCCTGCAAAGTATCGAGCAGGATATCCTTTTCCAGTTGGGTGCTGTCATAA
>JBBQTL010000175.1:0-12877 GCA_038213285.1 Chitinophagales bacterium | reverse complement strand
AGCACGAATAGTGGCAGCTATGTAGCGGCTGGCGTGGATGGCGTAATCGGTTTGGATTATAAATTCAACCATATTCCCTTAAATCTTTCTGCTGACTGGCAACCTTCATTTGAATTTGGGAACAATCGCTACAATGGCTTTGGTGGTAATTTTGGAGGAATTGCAGTGCGGTACACTTTTTAAGGAAAGAGATGAATATTGAATTATTGACAATGAATGTTCAATAATCCGCCAGGAATAAATTGCCTTCAATAGTAACTTATTCTGCATTTGCTGATTTTTTCACTTCCTTTAAAAGCGCACCAAAAAAATACTGTTAAAAAAATATCCTGCCGAAAGGCGGGATATTTTTTTGAGTTTACTGAAACAGAATTAAATTACCTTCGCGGCTATTTTTTTCTATGGTTAAAACTGGCATTCTTTCGCTGATTGATTTTTTCTATCCACCTTTTAAAAGATTGATGCCGATCAATACTTTTCGCTATGCTGCATGTGGTGGTGGCAATGTTGCACTTGACATTTCACTCTTTTTTGTTTTTTATAATTTTGTTTACCGCAAGCAGGTACTCGAACTGGGGTTCATTGCATTTCAGCCACATATCGCAGCTTTTTTGTCCTCGTTTATTATCACCTTCCCTGTTGGATTTTTAATGTCGAAATACATCGTATGGACCGACTCCAATATCAGGGGGCATGTACAATTGTTCCGTTATTTTGTGATCGTGCTGATGAACCTGTTGTTCAATTATTTTTTTATCAAATTATTTGTTGAATATTTCCGCGTTTATCCCACTATTGCAAAGCTGATGACAACAGTGCTCGTCGTTATTTTCAGTTATCTCAGTCAGAAGCATTATACGTTTAAAGTAAAGGCGCCCTAAAATTGTTCTGTATTTAACTTCGAAATTAAAAACCACCAGTTTAAAAATGAGGCAGGCACTTCCCTTGTTTTGCTGTTTTATATTTCACAAATTGCGAAAGCGACAGTGGGTTTCAACGGTCATTTATTATTGGGTGGGGAATCAGGTATTTATGCAGCTATTTTGTCAATGATTTTTCAGCTATTCCACTATTATGCAGTGCAAATGACTGGTATCATTCCCATTGTCTGCCATTTTTTCACCTACATCCTTATGGCACAATCATTGAATATCTACCCCGAACAATAAAAATAAATAAATCATGGGAAAGATAATTGGAATTGATCTTGGAACTACCAATAGTTGCGTTTCCGTAATGGAGGGTAACGAACCAGTAGTAATAGCAAACGATGAAGGTCGTCGTACAACACCTTCCATTGTAGCCTTTCTGAAAAATGGCGAACGTAAAGTTGGTGACCCTGCAAAGCGCCAGGCCATTACCAATCCGCAAAATACCATTATGAGTGTGAAGCGTTATATGGGCCACAAGTGGAATGAAGTAACCTCAGATATCAGTCATAGTAGTTATAAAGTAGTAAAAGGTGACAATGATACGGTTCGTATTGACATAGATGGCAGATTATATACTCCTCAGGAGATAAGTGCAATGATTCTTCAAAAAATGAAGAAAACTGCCGAAGATTACCTTGGTTCTGAAGTAACAGAAGCGGTAATTACCGTACCTGCATATTTTAACGATGCACAGCGCCAGGCAACCAAAGAAGCCGGTGAAATCGCAGGACTGAATGTGCGCAGGATTATTAACGAACCAACAGCGGCGGCTTTAGCTTATGGTTTGGATAAAAAACACCAGGATCAAAAAATTGCCGTGTTCGATTTAGGTGGTGGCACATTTGATATCTCAATCCTTGAGTTGGGTGAGGGTGTATTTGAAGTAAAAAGTACCAATGGCGATACTCACCTGGGAGGTGATGATTTTGATAAAGTGTTGATGGATTGGTTAGCTGAAGAGTTTAAAAAAGATGAAGCGATCGATTTGCGTAAAGACCCAATGGCATGGCAGCGTTTAAAAGAAGCTGCTGAAAAGGCAAAAGTGGAATTGTCTTCCTCTTCTGAAACAGAAATAAACCTGCCGTATGTAACCGCAGTAGATGGCGTTCCAAAGCATTTGGTGAAAAAATTATCAAGGGCTCAGTTTGAAAAGCTGTCAGATGAACTGTTTGCAAGGTGTTTGAAACCATGTGAACTGGCCCTAAAAGATGCGAATTTATCAATTAATGATATCGATGAAGTGATTTTGGTAGGCGGTAGTACCCGTATTCCAAAAGTGCAGGAAATAGTAGAAAAATTCTTTGGTAAAAAAGCGAACCGTAGTGTTAACCCAGATGAGGTGGTTGCCATTGGAGCTTCTATTCAGGGTGGCGTATTGTCTGGTGATGTAAAGGATGTGTTGTTGCTGGACGTAACTCCATTAAGCCTTGGTATTGAAACAATGGGTGGTGTAATGACAAGACTGATTGAAAGCAACACTACTATTCCAACAAAGAAATCAGAAACTTTCAGTACTGCAAGTGATAACCAACCGGGAGTAGAAATACATGTGTTGCAAGGTGAAAGGCCTTTGGCAACTCAGAACAAAAGTTTGGGTAAATTCAATTTAACCGATATACCACCGGCACCACGTGGAGTACCGCAGGTAGAAGTTACTTTTGATATTGATGCCAACGGTATTTTACATGTAACTGCCAAAGACAAAGGAACCGGCAAAAGTCACAATATCCGGATTGAAGCAGGTAGCGGACTTAGCAAGGAGGAAATTGAAAAAATGAAGAACGAAGCTAAAGCCAACGAAGCAACTGATAAAGCGGAGAAGGAAAGAATTGAAAAAATAAACCAGGCGGATAGTTCGATATTCCAGACAGAAAAGCAATTGAAGGAATATGGTGATAAAATTAGTGCTGATAAAAAAGCCCCGATTGAAGCAGCTTTAAGCAAACTAAAGGAAGCACATAAATTACAGGATATTGCAGCGATTGATCCGGCAGTAGCCGAAATGAACGCAGCATGGACAGCAGCCAGCGAAGAAATGTACAAAGCTACACAGGGTGATGGCCAGCAGCAACCCCAGGACGGCGCTCCAAATGGTCAGCAACAACCCCAGGGCGATCAAACGGAAAATGTAACCGATGCAGAGTTTGAAGAAGTAAAATAGATTTCAAAAAATATAGTAAAAAAACCGCTACAGTGATGTGGCGGTTTTTTTTGTGCGTTTCAAATCCGATAGCTACCGAATGTCGCTCCTGATTCCGGGTGGTGAGGAAACCGACCGGGGCTGAGCCGTGGTTTGTGTCCTCACAAACCACTTGCGGTATCGATATCCGATAGCTATCGGATTTGGAATGCACCCTTTTTTAGCCAATTATTCATTATTATTGAATCGCCGTAACATTATTTCTACGATAATCTGCATCATCATAAAAGTATTCGTCAAAAGTTCGTTGGGATGGAATTCCATTTTTTAAAATTTTGAAAGCCATCCACAATACTGGAATGGGGGAAAATATAAATAGGAGTATAATCGCCTGGTCTGAAAGCCCGGCGTAAGCTGTAAACTGGTACAAAACTGCGAAGGTTGTTACCAGCATGACAGGCCACTTTATTTTTTTCATACAGTTGATTTTATAGTATACAAATTTAAAAAAATAATCAGCATCTTCAAATCAGTGCGATACATTAAAATCTGTTAAAAGTTCGATTTAAATGCAGTTTTGTTAACGATGTATTAGCCATGATCTATTTAATTAGCTAGCTTATCCCGGAATTTTATCTTTGGTTAAAATTGAAAAAAAGCGGTAAGGGGTATAGGTAATTAATAGTGAAGGGTAGATGCTCATTGACTTCGGGAAAGTTTTTCAGTAGTAAATTTCACCGGCAAGCTTGTTGGCTGAAATGAGCATTTGGCCCTGTTAACCCTTTCCTAAAAGTTCGAATACATTTATTGCAAAATGTTTCTTTCTAACTATCTTGCCCAAAACAAATGATCTTGCATGAAACAATTTTCCATTGTATTAAATATCGTGTTGGTGCTTGCGGTTGGGTTCTTGTATTACCTCCATTTTGCGTCGGTTAAGAATGTAACGAACCATCAGCCTGCCAGCAAGTACAACGTTCGGGATACGGCTTTATTTGGAAAAAAAATGGTAGTTGCTTATGTTGAGCTGGATTCATTAAATAACAACGTGGCTTTTATCCGGCAAAAAAAGAAGGAACTGGAAGCTGAGCAAAAGATAATAGCGAATGAATACGAAAGTGCTTACCGCGAGTTAACTGCCCAAAGGGACAATTTTTTAAAAAAAGGAAATTCTATTACGCAACAGGAGGTGGAAGCATTCCAGGAAAAGCTGGGACTCAGGCAACAGGAGATAGAGCAGGCCAAACAACAAAAAAGTCAGCGGCTGGCAGAAAAGGGAGCCAGGATAATGGAGGATATGCAGCGTAAACTGAAAGATTTTATGAATGAATACAATAAACAACAAAAATTTACGCTGATATTTACAACCGGTACCGGGCTTGACTATTTCTTATATAAAGATTCTACTTTAAATATTACCTCGGAGATTGTAAAAGGCCTTAATGATAAAATGAAATAGCGAATACAGTGAGCCTGGCAATCTTAGGATATCAACTGCTACCCTTCGTTTTGCAATAATTCAATCAATTTATATATCTTCAATCCCGTTTCAATTACGGGATTTTTTGCGCCCGTGCTTATCTTACAAACCGATATTAAATAAAATACCAAATATGACAGAACAGAATGCTTCTTTTAAACCTTCTTTGAGCTTGTTTGATGCCACCATGATTGTTGCGGGCTCTATGATTGGTTCTGGTATTTTTATCGTAAGTGCGGATATGTTAAAAGATGTGGGTAGTGCAGGCTGGTTACTAACAGCCTGGCTGATCACTGGCTTTATGACTTTGACGGCTGCATTAAGTTATGGAGAGCTAAGTGCCATGTATCCAAAAGCAGGTGGTCAATATGTGTACCTGAAAGAGGCATACAATCCGTTGATTGGATTTTTATATGGCTGGAGTTTTTTTGCCGTAATACAAACAGGCACCATTGCCGCGGTAGCGGTTGGCTTTGCTAAGTTTGCGGGCTACTTTTTTCCAGCCTTAGCCTGGGAAGACATCAATACTTTCAATGTATTGGGTTTATCCATTCATTATGCACAATTAGTGGCCATCGTATTAATCATATTCCTCACTTTTATTAACACCAAAGGAATCGAAACTGGTAAGATCATTCAAACTATTTTTACTTCTACCAAACTGATATCGTTGTTTGGTTTAATCATTGCGGGGTTTATCGCTTTTAAATGGGATGTATGGCGGGCCAACTGGGAAAATCCATGGATAATGGGACATCTTACAAAAACGGACGGTGTTGTCAATTTTGAACCCCTGGTAACCGGCGTTGCGTTGGGAGCGATGGCCAGTGCAATGGTCGGTAGCATATTTAGCAGTGATGCCTGGAACAATGTAACATTCATAGCTGGTGAAATAAAAAATCCAAAAAGAAATATCGGGTTGAGTTTATTTTTCGGAACCTTGATTGTGACAGTAATTTATATTTTAACCAATGTGGTTTACCTGGCTACTGTTCCATTGCATGAACTGGCTTTTGCAAAAGATAACCGGGTGGCGTTAAGTGCTTCTGAAGCCATCTTTGGTAGTAGCGGTACTATTATCATCGCAGTCATGATTATGATATCAACATTTGGTTGTAATAATGGATTGATACTGGCTGGTGCCAGGGTATATTATACTATGGCCAAAGACCAGTTATTTTTTAAACAGGCTGGTAAATTGAATAAAAATATAGTTCCTGAGTGGGCATTATGGATTCAATGTGCAATGGCCTGTGCGCTTTGCCTGAGTGGCAGGTATGGCGATCTGTTAGATATGGTTTCTTTTATAGTCGTGATATTTTATGTGCTCACCATTGCGGGGATATTTATTTTACGTAAAAAATATCCTGATGCAGACAGGCCATACAAGGCTTTTGGTTACCCGGTATTGCCCATCATTTATATTTTGATGGGTATAAGTTTTTGTACGTTGCTGATATTGTATAAATCGCAGTTTACATGGCCAGGTCTTATCATCACGCTGATTGGCATTCCTTTGTATTATCTTGCAGTGCGAAATAAAAAATCAACTGAATAATATTTTACCGGATTATGGTTAGTAAAATTTGTAACGATATTTTTGATATTAGTATATTGGATTATCATATTACGGATGTTGTGGATGCACCCATTCGAAATCTATATCCTGTAAATACGATTGAACATTTATTGTATGCTAAAAACTGGGTTGATACCGTGCAATGGCATTTGGAAGATATTGTGCGTAACCCTGTGATTGATCCGGTAGACGGCCTTTCACTAAAAAGACGGATTGATGCATCCAACCAGGTTAGAACTGATATGGTGGAATATATCGACAGCTACTTTTTATTACAATACACATCTGTTAAGACCAAATTAACTGCCCGGATTAATACCGAGAGCCCGGCATGGGCCATTGACCGGTTATCGATACTGGCGTTAAAGATATATCACATGAACCGGGAAATTCACCGGGACGATGCCAGTGCGGGGCATATCATTGCATGTACAGATAAGCTGGCCATCCTGATGGAGCAAAGAAATGATCTGTCTAAAGCTATTGATGAATTGCTGGAAGATATTGCCAAAGGCGATAAATATATGAAAGTGTATAAACAGATGAAGATGTACAATGATCCCGGACTAAACCCGGTGTTGTATCAGCAACAAAACAATTAGAATGTCTGATGTATGATTTTATGATATCTGATTTAGGGCAGTCTAACTTATGGGGAATTCTTTCATCTTTAGAAAACCTGTTATTTATGTAATGAATTAATCTGTAACTGAAAATAACAGGAACACAGAGTTGGAAAAAAATCAGACATCAAAAAATCAGACATCAGACATCAGACATTCACTAAATATTCATTTAAATTTTTGCCCACTCCAAAACATATACTGGTTATCCGTTTTTCCTCCATGGGAGATGTGGCTATGACGGTACCGGTAATTAAACAGGTATTGCAACAAAATCCGACCCTGCAGATTACCATGGTGTCTAATGCTTTTTTTTACCCCCTGTTTAAAGACCTGGAACGATGTGATTTTCATCCCGCATTTTTGAAACAACAACACAAGGGACTAAGCGGTATGTATCGTTTATTTAAAGAGATAAGTAAGCTGCCCATATTTGATGCCATTGTGGATTTACACAGTGTGTTAAGGTCTCATATTCTTACTTCTTTATTTAGATTAAAGGGCTCTAAGTCGGTATCTCTTGATAAGGGAAGGGATGAAAAAAAAGCACTCACCCGGAAGGAGCATAAAGTGTTTAAACAGCTTCCCTATATGCATGAACGATATGCGGGTGTTTTTAGACAAGCCGGTCTCCCTGTTCAGTTAAATGTTAAGTTGTCGGTTTATAGTATCAAGCCGATACCGGATGCTTTAAAGGCCGTTTTTTCTTCCGGAAAAAAAGTGATTGGCGTAGCGCCTTTTGCCCAATACAAAGAAAAAATGTACCCTATCGAAAAGATGAAACTGGTAGTACAACAACTGGCGGCAGCTAATAATACCATCCTGCTTTTTGGTGGGGGTAAGGAAGAGACTGAAGTATTACACCAATGGGAGCTTGATATTTTCTCCGTATTTAATATAGCCGGCAGGTATTCTTTTGAAGATGAACTGGCCATTATCAGTAACCTGGGTAGTATGATCAGTATGGATTCGGCCAATATGCACCTGGCATCTTTATTTAATGTGCCGGTGGTGAGTATATGGGGTGCCACCCATCCATACACAGGCTTTTATGGTTGGGCGCAGGACGAAAAAAATATTGTTCAGATAGAACTTTCTTGCAGGCCCTGTTCGGTATTTGGCAATAAGCCGTGCTATCGTGGCGATCATGCCTGTATGAAGTGGATAGGGGAAGAAATGGTTGTTGAAAAGATAAACCGTCTTAATATATCTCTCGTGCAATAATCCATTATAAGGACTATTTCTTTGTAAGATCAAGGCTTGCAGGATTAGGCCGCGGCCCAATGTCGTTAAGTTAAGCAAGCTATTTGAATTGCACCGCTCCTTTAGGGCGGGGATAAATGATATTATTCTCTTACAGGCTTTAGCCAAATTATAGTTTCGGCTAAAGCCGTACTTTTTATTGCCCTATTTAATCCCCGTCCGCCGCGGCGGACGGGGCAATTCAAATCCTTAACTAAATGACATCAGGCCGCGGCCTTAACCTACACATCATCCAATAGCTTCACCAATTAAATTGGTTAATTTCGCCCCAATAAATAATCAGTAACATGCAAAAAATTTCATTGGCGATTCATGGCGGAGCAGGCACCATTCTAAAAGAGTTGATGACACCAGCATTGGAAAAGGCTTACCTGCAGGGATTAGAAGCTGCATTAGACGAGGGTTACCAGGTATTGACCCGTGGCGGGTCAGCAGCAAATGCGGTTAAAGCTGCAGTTGTTATGTTAGAAGATAATATTTTATTCAATGCCGGGCGTGGTTCGGTATTTACTAAAGATGAGTTGCAGGAGATGGACGCCGCAATAATGGATGGAAAAGATTTGGCAGCAGGTGCTGTAGCCGGGGTTCGGAATATTCGTAACCCGGTGAATCTTGCTGAGGCCGTGATGCGAAACAGCGACCATGTTTTATTAAGCGGAAAAGGAGCAAACGATTTTGCATTAAAACAAGGATTTCCCCTGGAACCTGATGGTTATTTTTTCTCCCAATTCCGATATGACCAGTGGATGCAAATGAAGGATAGCGATGAGTATGCGCTGGATCATTCCGTACAACAGACAACCAATTTAGTAACAGAGAAAAAATTTGGAACCGTTGGGGCGGTGGCTTGTGATATCAACGGTGATATTGCAGCCGCAACGAGTACAGGCGGCATGACCAACAAACAGTATGGCCGCATTGGTGATAGTCCGTTGATTGGGATTGGCACCTATGCCAACAATAAAACCTGTGCCATCAGTTGCACCGGGCACGGAGAACCGTTTATAAAGGCGGTGGCCGCCTATGATGTGAGCTGCCTGATGGAATACAAAGAGATGAGTTTGCAGGAAGCCATGAACGAAGTAGTTAATAACAAACTGCCCAAATTGGAAGGCGAAGGGGGAATGATAGGAGTAGATGCAAGTGGAAATTTGGCGTTGCTTTTTAACAGTGCAGGAATGTATCGCGGCGCAAAGAGTAGCGATGGGTTTAGTTTTGTGCGTATCTATCGGGATTTGGGGGAAAGTAGATAATGTAAATATGGCAAAAAAGTATATACAGTATAATAAATAAATACAGTTTGAAAGGTAAATAAAGTTTAAAGGGTATATACAGTAGAATAAGTAAATACAGATTAAAAGGTAAATACAGTAGAAAGGTAAATACAGTAAAAAAGGGGAATGTAGTAAATAAGGTAAAGACAGTAAATATTGAAATGCAGGCAATGTGGTAATTGGTAATTTTTTGGGAATTGATTGGATTACTATTTTTGCTCGTCCCTTTTTTTGCGAAGGAAATTTAAATATCCATTTAATAACCGATCTATAAATTTCCCTTTTTGCTTTTGAGTTAATAGCCGTTCCTCCGTGATGTAATTTTCATCAAATGCGTCAATGATATGATTGATAGTTTCAGTGAGTAAACCTCTTGCCTGTATACAGTAATGAATTTGATCAGGAAAAGTAAATCGTCCATGTCCTTCCGTTATTAAGGCATTTATAGATCGTGAACTTCGGATAGCCTGGTCTGTAAGTCTGATTTTTCTTCTACAGGGAATTGTTTGGTAAGTAGACGAATCTCATTCTTAAACGCACTTGCTTTTTTCCATAACTCCAATTCCTCAAATCCAAAATTATCGGTATTCATTTTACCATTTTTTCGATTGAAAAATTGCTTTATGAGTCCTTATTCCATCGTATTTACAACGATTGCTTTTTATCGATAGTTCAACAAATTCCTTTTTGTTTTATCCTCCTGTTTGCGTTATAAACCCTATTAACCTTACAAGCCCTATCTACTTTATCAACCTTATTTACTTTATAAACCTTATTTACTTTATAAACCCTATCTGCTTTATAAACCTTATTTACTTTATAAACCCTATTTACTTCCCACTACCCCCTCACCTGTCCATCTCCCCGCACAATCCATTTATAACTGCAAATTTCGTTTAATGCCATGGGCCCCCGGGCATGCAGTTTTTGAGTACTGATACCAATCTCTGCACCCAGCCCAAACTGTGCACCATCTGTAAAGGCTGTGGAAACATTGGAATATACCACGGCGGCATCTACCTGTTGCAGGAATTTATCAATCTGTTGCTTATCTTCTGAAATAATTGTTTCACTGTGTTTGCTGCTGTATTCGGATATGTGGTCAATTGCCGCTGCTATATTAATGACTGTTTTGATGGCCATTTTATAATCGAGGAATTCGGTACCGTAATGAGTTTGGTTGGCCCTTGACAATAATTGCGCAGGATATTTATTTTCAAGTACTGTATATGCGGCGTCATCTGCAAAGATCATTACATTTTGAGTCGCCATATTTATTACAAGCTCCGGTAAACTTTCTAAACGGCCAGCATGTATCAGTAAACAGTCCAATGCATTGCATACACTTACCCTTCGTGTTTTAGCATTAAAAATAATGGCCTTCCCTTTTTCTGAATCACCGCTTTCATCAAAATAAGCATGCACAATGCCGGCACCTGTTTCAATTACAGGCACCTTCGATTCGTTTCGCACAAAATTAATAAGCTGCTGGCTGCCCCTGGGAATGATTACATCTACATAACCTACTGCATTTAATAACTCAGTGGTAGCTTGCCGGCTGGCTGGCAATAATTCAACGCAGTTTTCGGGTATGCCATGCTGTTTTAAAACGGACTGAATTATTTTTATAATGGCTTTGTTTGAAAACTCCGCATCGCTTCCACCTTTTAAAATACAGGCATTGCCCGATTTAAAACACAGGGAGAAAACATCAAATGTTACATTGGGCCTTGCTTCATAAATAATGCCGATAACACCCAGTGGCACCGTTATTTTACTAATATGGAGGCCGTTGCTCATGGTACGTTCTTCCAGCACTTTCCCTAATGGAGAAGGTAATGATGCGACATTTTTTATTTCCGCAGCAATATCTTTTATCCGCTGATCAGTAAGTTTTAACCGGTCATATTTCGGATCATCCACCGGCATCCTGTCAAGGTCTTTTTGATTTTCCTTTATTATCTCTTCTCTGCTGGAAATGGCTGCTGCTGATAAACTTTCCAATACATTGTTTACCTGTTGCTCACTCAATTGAACAAGCGCTTTGCCCGCTTTGCGAACTGCTTTAAAATTTTCTTTCAATCCTGGTTGTTCCACTATCATTTTACCTGGTCGTCGTTTAAAAATAGATAATCATAATGCACCAATGCTTTTTCATTCTTTTTGTGCATTAATTCTGCTGCCTTTTCCGAATGGTATTCTGCCCTTCCAACCCCTAATTGCCTGCCTGCATGGCTGGTGATTTTAATGATATCGCCCTTCTTGAAACTGCCCTCTATCCTGGTAATACCTACGGGTAATAAACTGGTGGGTTTATGGGATTGCAAGGCTTTTTCGGCTCCTTCATCAATGTACACGATGCCTTTTACAAACCCCTCTGAATGTGCTACCCATTTTTTTATGCTCGAAATATTTTTGGTTGGCCTGAATAAAGTGCCGGTTGGTTTATCTGCTACAATATCAAGTAAAATATTATCCTGTTTACCATTAGCGATCTGTACCGGGATGCCCATGCTGGCAACCTTATTTGCCATGCTGCATTTGGTGAGCATACCGCCCCGTCCGAAGTTTGACTTTTCTGAATTGATATATTTTTCAAAGTCCGTATCGCCATATTCAACAATGGGTATAATGGTTGACGTAGTTTCCTTAGGAGAACCGTTATAGATACCATTTACATTGGAAAGAATGATTAATTTATCGGCGTCCAACATGCCCGAAACCAATCCTGCCAGTTCATCATTATCAGTAAACATTAATTCAGTTACCGATATCACATCATTTTCGTTTAAAATAGGGATTACATTATTTTGCAACAGCACCGTGATGCAATTTTTCATATTGATATAATGTTCCCGGTCTCTGAAGTCTTCCTTGGTTACCAGTACCTGTGCACACAGACAATCCTGTTTTGCAAACTGCTCCGAATAAATATTGATCAGTTTTATTTGCCCAACTGCAGCATACAACTGTCTCTTGCTGATCACATCTGTTTTGCCGGGTAGCGTTATTAAACTTCTTCCTGCAGCAACGGCTCCTGATGAAATCAATATGATTTCTGCTCCCTGCTTGTTTAAAATACTTATTTGACGGGTGAGTTGTTCGATGCTTTTTAAGTCGAGTCCTTCATTGTTTAGTGCCAGCACATTGGACCCTACCTTTATCACAATTCTTTTTTTTCTTTTTGGCATGTACAAAATTATTATTATTTATACCAAAAATATCAATCGGTTTTACCTGAGTGCAGCAACTGCGGTTTACTTGGTTTTGCCGTTAAGGCGTTCAGGCTTTTTTATTTCTTTTATAACTCAACGCCTTAACGGCGATTTACTCATTCTTTAGTTCTAAAATAAAGAGCGACATCCGATAGCTATCGAATTTAAAATGCAACCCATTATCTGTAGCGGCGTTTACTATCATTTGAGCATCAAAACTTATTAAAGTCAGGCGATATTGTATCGAAGTAATTTGTGCTATAGCTTTATGGTTACGCTTATCTTTTTAAATCCTGCAGCAGTTAAAAAGTTTTCCATCATTAGTTTTCCTTTAGCTGCCGCTTTTTGTAAAATATTTTGTTGCAAGGCTT
>JBBQTL010000174.1:0-12911 GCA_038213285.1 Chitinophagales bacterium | reverse complement strand
GAGAAAGTGCCACAGAAAATAACTTTCCCGGTTTACCGGGATAAAGGTGAAAACGTGAGGTTAGAGCTCACGACTATTTCGGGTAACCGTAATAGTGGGTAAACCTTGTGTGCTGTAATGCCATGTACACCAGCGTAGGAGAGCGGCTCGTTCAATGCCGGGATTTATCCCTGCAACGTTGGAGGGTAGGCAGCAAGATCATAACAGTAATGTTGTGGCAAGATAAATGATGGCCATCCCGATTTTATCGGGACCACAGAATCCGGCTTATCGGCTGATAGAATTTTTTTTTGATATTGAGCGAGCATAAACATTGGGTGGTAAATTACGGGGACAGTTTTATGCCAATTCGTTGCATCTGAAAAATGAAGTAATAGACATTGTAACTCACTCAGGTTTGCGAAACAGGCAACTTGATTTTCCACTTTCCGCTTTTCAGGTAAATAAAAGATGCCAGGAAGATGGTAGTCCAGTATATCAGTTCATTACTCCACGCCATCGCAAGGGAGATGTAATGTATCTCCATAAATATCCAGGTATAACTCATGTATACTATAATGGCAATTATTTCTATGGCCAGGTTCATCCGGGTTTTTCCGGTTCCGGTTACCCCATTCAGCCAGATGTTGGCAATACTCATAAAGATTAACCCCGCGGTTACGATCCTCAAAACCGGTATTGCTTCGGCCACAAATTCTTTGTCCTGGCCAAATAAAGCAAAGAACTTACCTGGGTATAGATTTACTGCCAGGCACATAATGGAGCAAAATCCCAGGCTTAGCAGCATTATTTTAGTAATCGCCAATATAACCAGGTGCTCTTTTTTCTGACCCATTAAATTACTTACCATCGTATTGCAGGTACCGGCAAAGGCCCATACAAATACACCTACAATGCCAAATACATTACGCATGGTATTGCTGATGGCCTTGGCTGCAATTCCTTTGTCTTCTATTAAAATAAAAAATACCAGCCAGGTACCCACGCTTATTACAAATTGCAGTGTTAAGGGCGTAGCAACTCTAATAATCTCGCCGGTTTTTATTTTATCATACGCGTAATTTTTAAGCAGCGAATATTGCCGCTGCAATCCAGTTTTATACAAAACAATAAATACCACCACAAACCCGATCGCTTCCGAAATGACCGAAGCAAGTGCAGCACCATTGAATCCCATTTTTGGGAAACCTCCATTTCCAAAGATCAACAAATAATCCAGCAGGATATTTAATAGTGCTTCCGCCATAAATCCAATCATCAGGTATCGGCTGTTAAGGGACGAAACTAAAAAAGCATTCCCCATCTGGAAAAGATATAAAAAGGGAAGCCCCCAGATTCGTATTTTCAAAAAACTCATTTCAGCAGGGTAAGATCCCGGTGCCGCTACCTTTTGCATAATAATGGGAGCGATAAACCAGGTAACCAATATACCTGCTGCAGCAAATTGTAAACTGATCCGCATACCCTGGGCCAAAATAATTTTGAATGCACCCGTTTCACCTGCACCCGCATACTTCGAAAAAACAGATTGCATGCCATTGTTTAGCCCGTGACCAGCTACAGCAAAAATCAGGTAAAACACACCGGTGATACCAGCGTTACCCAATGCCTCGGTACTTAAATTTCCCAAAAAGATACTATTGGTAAGCATATTAATTTGTGGTATCAATATGGCGAGGGTAATAGGTAACGCAATAGAGAGTATCTGTTTGTTCGTTACTTTTACTTTTAAATCTTTTATTGAGCCCGTACCGTCCATATGTCGGTAAAAATATCTTATTTTGCCTGCTTAAAGAAAAAATTTGAATCTACCATTTTACATACAGCCCTCTAATTTAAATACCAGCAACGCTGAATTGTATTTAACAATTGATGCCCCGGGTTTATCTTATATCATTTTGG
This sequence comes from Chitinophagales bacterium, assembly GCA_038213285.1. Taxonomy (GTDB): domain Bacteria; phylum Bacteroidota; class Bacteroidia; order Chitinophagales; family Chitinophagaceae; genus Ferruginibacter. The sequence continues at coordinate 11,009 of JBBQTL010000174.1, read as the reverse complement.
AGGGCGGTACTTGTAAAGCCCTCGCTATCTATCTTTTCAAACCAGGTACTTCAAATGAATTGGTAGCCGGCCTTATGCATCGTGTGATTGCAGAACAACCTGTATTAAAACAAAAATTTAAAAAGGTCAATATCATTTACGGATATGCGCCGTCCATACTGATTCCGCAACAGTTTATGCATGAAAAGGATAATGGTGCATTGCTTGACCTGATATATGGCGATTCTGGCGAGCGGATAAACCGGTACGACTTTATGTACCGGCAGGCAATTCAAAATGTGTATGGCGTTCCGGCGGTTATTGAACAGGTGATTACCCGTTATTTTTCGTCAGCGTACTACAACCATATTTACTCCTTAATGGCCAATGTTGTTAAATATCCCGGAAACCATTTATATTGTATTTTTAGTGAAGGGCAATTAAAGGCATTGTTAGTAAAAGACAGCAAATTGCAGATGATGCAACACTTTGACTACAAAACACCCGAAGATGTGGTATTTCACCTGCTTAAACTTTGTAAAAGTTTTGATGTAAATGTAAATGATACCATTTTGCAACTAAGCGGACTGATTGAAGCAGATTCGGCGTTGTATATTGAATTGTGCAAGTATTTCCTTCAAGTACAATTTGATACTTTGACGGATATCTATCAATACCCGGAAGAAATATTTCAACACCCGGCTCATTATTTTAGTCATTTATTTTCATTAGCGGCATGCGTATAATAAGTGGTATACATGGTGGCAGGCGAATTAATCCGCCTGCCAAAATGCCTTACACAAGGCCAACCACAGATATTGCCAAAGAAGGCCTTTTCAATGTAATCCAAAATAATCTTGATATAGAAACGCTTTCCGTGCTGGATTTGTTTGGAGGAACCGGCTGCATCAGTTATGAACTGTCCAGCAGGGGAGCGCCTGATATCACCATCGTAGAGAAAGACAACCAGATGTATGATTTTATTAAGAAAACTTCACAGGATTTAGCGTTCACAAATTTTAAAGTAGTGAAATCAGATGTTTTTAAATTTATAGAATCAACCAATGTTAATTATGATTTTATTTTTGCAGGGCCGCCTTATGCACTTGCCACCATTGATGAGTTACCAAAAAAAATATTTGAAAAGAAAATTTTGAAACCTGGCGGATGGTTTGTTTTGGAGCATACTCCCCGAAATGAGTATAAAAAATATGCGCATTACAAGACAGAACGTAATTATGGAACCACTATTTTTTCTATATTTATATTGTAAAAATTATCCGTGGCTTGGTTTGCAACTTATCCGGAAGCACAATAATTTGATTTACTAATAATTTGTTTTGCCTGTGTAACGTTGAGCATCTCATGCTTTGAATAACTCAGTGTGAAGATGCACCATCAAATTTTATCAATTCCTAACACCAGCAAGATGAAAAAAGAAGAGATCCGGACATTTTACAAAGAAAAGCGCTCCAATCTTTCCCCGCATTTAAAGCAAAAGTTGGATGACTTGTTGCTAATTAAATTTCAGCAATTAGATATTGATATTCCTTCATTAATAATGACATATTCTCCAATTAGAAAATTAAATGAATTTGATCCACAAACGATTACAGATTATTGTTACTTTAAAAATCCAGGTCAACAACTTTTTTATCCGGTAATGGTGGAAGTAAAAAAACACCCTAAAATCATTTCTGTTATAGTGCATGACGAAACAATTTTTAAAACCAACCAATATGATATAGAAGAACCGGTTGATGGAATAGATATGATTCCGTCAGAAATTGACCTGATCATTATTCCGCTTTTATATTTTGATAAAAATGGAAACAGGGTAGGTTATGGAAAAGGTTACTATGACCGGTTCTTAAAACATTGTCGCAAAGATTGTCTTAAAGTAGGTTTCAGCTATTTTAACCCAATTGATGAAGTAGAGGATATCAATAAATATGATGTAAAGTTAAATGTGGGAATTTCACCGGATGGCATTTACGAATTTTAGTTTTTTGCAAATAAATTGAAGTAAAACCTACTATTAATATATCAGTCAATTAGTTAACTATTAAAATGTAATCGTTGTTAAAAAGCTTTAGATATCTGTTTATTCCGATTTCATTTATTTATGGAATAATTATTATTGTAAGAAACTGGCTTTTTGATAAGAATTACCTCAAATCCGCAGCCTTTAATTTTCCCATCATTTGCGTAGGAAATCTTGCTGTTGGAGGTACCGGTAAAACGCCCATGGTAGAATATCTTATCAGGCTTTTGAAAGATGATTATGCGGTTGCAACGATTAGCAGGGGATATAAAAGAAAAACGGTGGGCTTTGGTATCGCCAATAAAAATACTACGGCACTTGAAATTGGTGATGAACCCATGCAGTTTCATTTGAAGTTTCCAGACATCACTGTAGCAGTTGGTGAAGAACGTCTCGTGGCCATACCACAGTTGCTGCACGAAAAACCTGCAACAAATATTATTATTTTAGATGATGCTTTTCAACACAGAAGTGTAAGAGCCGGTTTGAATATTATTTTGACGGACTATAAAAATTTGTATTCAAGGGACCTTTTGCTACCTGCGGGCGATTTGAGAGACACCAAACATAGCGCTAAAAGAGCGGAAATTATTATTGTAACCAAGTGTCCGCAAAATTTAACCCCGGATGAAAAACTTCGAATTCAATCAGAATTAAAGCCTGGCCCAACTCAATCTGTATTTTTTACTGAAATTTTATATAATGAACCTTACCATCTTTTCAGCAAGAAAGAATTTTCCTTTACGCCGGGTATGGAACTGTTGCTGGTTTGCGGTATCGCCAATCCGAAACCGTTACAGGAATATCTTATTCCGCAGGTCGCCTCTTACGATATGTTGCGATTTCCAGACCACCACATATTTTCAATTGATGATATGGAAGAAATAAAAAAGCAATTCGGGAAGATTCAATCACCCAATAAAATTATCGTCACCACAGAAAAGGATGGAGTAAGACTACAGAAATTTGAAAATGAACTACAGGATTACCCGATTTATGTTTTACCGATCCGGCATTCTTTTATGTTTGGTGATGCCAGACGATTTTATGAGCTCGTTAAAAATTTTATTGATTCTTTTACTGCCAATCAGAAGGGTCGTGCTTGATAGTGATTGCTTACTTTATACATTCCAATTTATTTGGCAACTGCAATTTTTACTTTCTTATTTTTAATCTTTTCATCTTTAATTAATTCAAGTAATTCGCCGACTTTCAACTTCCTAACTGCTACAAAGGAGAAGAAATCTTTCACTTCTATCAACCCGATATCATCCTTTTTTAACCTGCCTATTTTGGATAAAAAACCCACAATGTCAATTTTATTTACTTTATCTTTTTTACCTGCGGCTATAAAAAGGGTGGACCATTTAGGTTTTTCCGGCAATTCCAGTCTTTCTGGCAAGGTAATTTCCTCAACTTTTCCGGTAATATAAACCGGCAACTTTTCTTCCTCCGATAAAATCAATACTGATTTGCCGCCTGCTTCCATACGAGCGGTACGGCCATTTCGGTGAGTGTACACATCTGCGGTGGCTGGCAGGTGATAATGAATGATATATTTAATGTCCGGGATATCCAGTCCGCGGGAAGCCAGGTCCGTTGTTACCAATACATTGGACGTACCATTTTTAAATTTGCACATGGCGCTTTCCCGTTCCTGTTGCTCCATGCCACCATGATAAAATACATTAACAATGCCTTTTTCCTTTAACAGGTTACTGGTTCGTTCCACAGATTCCCTGTGGTTGCAGAATACGATGGCCGATTTATTACCAATCATACAAATTAGCCTGAAAAGCGTTTCGGATTTATCCTTATCCGGTGAATTCACGGTCATGATCACCAGTTCATCTGCTACATCTTTTTCGATGATGGCAGATAAAAAGTTAAGCCGAACCGGCGAATGGAAACCAATAAAATCAGGAATGCCAACCGATTCGGTGGCCGAAGTGAGCATTCGCTTTTTTACAGAAGGCAATGAGCCGATGATAAAAGACATTTCTTCCTGGAAACCCAGCTCCAGCGATTTATCAAACTCATCCAGCACCAGGGTGGTAATTTCACCCAGTTCAAAATTGTTTCTCCGGATATGATCCGCTACACGGCCCGGTGTACCAATAATCACTGCCGGGGATTGCTTTAAATTATTTTCTTCGGTTTCCCTTTTATGACCGCCAAAGCAGCAGGTCACTTTATAGCCGGTTGACATTTTCCTGAAAACTTCATCAATTTGAATAGCGAGTTCTCGTGAAGGCACCAATACCAGCGCCTGGACTTTTTTCCCATCCGGTTTCAATAGTTGAATTACCGGTAGCAGGTAAGCCAGGGTTTTTCCAGAACCAGTTGACGATAATAAAATTACATTATCGTTTTCTTCATTTGCCTTGATGGATGCCAGTTGCATTTCATTGAGCGCATCAATCTTAAGATTGGAAAGTATATGATTGGTGGAGATATTAATCGTTTGCATTCCGGCAAAAATAGGTTTTGTTACACGAAGGGCAAAAAAGCTTATAATTGCCCTAATTAATCTTACTTCTTTTTGCTTATAATTAATATTATGTTAAACAGTAGCACAGGCCAACGCCACAGAGAAAAAAGAAAAAAAGCCTACGCTCGCATTACTTACTACCCGCAGTTTAGATTATGTAGTAGATTGTGGTATCTTGGTAGGAAACATATTTTATGGAAAACGAATTGATTTATTTAAATGCCTTTACTGAATATCTTAAAGAAAAAGATTTTGTCCTATTTGATAAGGTAAGTCTATTAGGAGTAATAAGGAACTCTCAAACCCAAGAGCTTGAGTTATTTTCAGAAGCAGCTTTTGGCGAATTTTTCAGCCAAGACGATTGGAATAAAGTGATAGAATATCAAGAACGATTTAGTGATCCATCAAGAAGTTAATTTTACGCCTCCTTTACTCCTTGATTGTAACATTTCAAACAAATCTGCAATTCCTGTATTGTCTATTAAAGTATCCATAATTTTTTAGGGGGTTTATAATACAGCTAAGAGGTATCGGCTTACAGCCGTAAAAGGGCTCCGCATCTTTTTTTCTTTTTTCTCACCTTATCACAGCCACGCAAGCCGCCAACGTAACATCGGAAAGATTAAGCTACGCAAATTTATTTTTTCTCCCTCCCACAGGCTAACCTGAATAACATAATACCTGTTATTTACCCCGCCAGCGCATCCCACAAAATTTCCACCGGATGCAATGCAATCTTATGCGTACCATCCTTTATCTGGTGTCTGCAGGAAGTTCCGGATGCAGCAATAATTACATCATCAGCAAAACTTCGCACCGCCGGAAACAATACCAATTCGCCAACCTGTTGTGATACTTCGTAATGTTCCGTTTCGTAGCCGAATGCGCCCGCCATTCCGCAACAGCCTGATGGAATAAACTGTACCTGGTAATTCTCCGGCATACTTAACATAATGTTGCTATGGTGCTGGGAGGATAATACTTTCTGGTAACAATGGCCATGTACGGCAATGGTCCGTTTTACTTTGGTAAACATTTCCTTTGAAATATGTCCTTTGCCTGCTTCATTGGAGAAAAATTCTTCAATTGTAAATGTATGGCTGGCCAGTTCTCTTGCTTTTTCTTTATTGCTGGTTTCAGCCAGGTCGATATATTCATCCCTTAAAGTAAGAATCGTTGATGGCTCCACTCCTACAATGGGGATTTCTTCAGTAACGATATCCGACAATAAACGGATATTTTGATTGGCTATTCGTGCAGCTTTTTTTACCATTCCTTTTGATAAATATGTGCGGCCACTTTCTTCATGATCCGGTATAATCACTTCGTAGCCCAGCACCTCCAACAGCAGGATGGCTTTTTTACCAATTTCCACATCGTAATAATTGGTAAACTCATCGCAGAAGAAATGCACTTTTTTGCCGGTATCAATATCATTCTTCATCCGTCTTTTAAACCACTTGGCCAATGTGGTGCTGGCTAGTAAGGGCATCGTTCTATCCGGGTGAAAACCTACTACCTGGTTTACCAACTTCCTCAACATCGAATTACCAAATACCAGGTTGTAGCCCCATGGAACAAGCGATGCCAGTTTCATCTGGCTGCTAAAATTACCGATCAGTTTTGCCCGGAAGGGGATGCCGTTTTTATCGTAATACTGCTGTAAAAACTCCGCCTTCATTTTAGTAATATCTACCCCTGAAGGGCATTCCGTTTTGCAACCCTTACAACTCAGGCATAGATCCATTACTTCTTTAATTTCCTGGTGATTCAACGGATCTACATCTTCGGGATTGCTCAAAAACTGGCGTAAAATATTGGCCCTGGCCCTGGTGGTGTCTTTTTCATTTCGGGTGGCCATATAACTCGGGCACATGGTTCCACCGGATATTTCACTCCGGCGGCAATCACCCGATCCTGAGCATTTTTCCGCCAACCGTAACATGCTGCCCTGGCCCGAAAAATCAAAACTTGTTTTTAACGGGCCGGGCTGTTTCCCCACACTTACCCTAAGGTGCCCGTCCATAGGTGGTGTATCGGTTATCTTGCCCTTATTAAAAATATTGTGTGGATCAAATAGCTTTTTTACCTCCTTAAAAAGCTGGTAGGTTTCATTACCAACCACGGTGGAAATATATTCACCTCTCAACCGGCCATCGCCATGTTCGCCGGATAAGGAACCCTTGTATTTTTTTACCAGTTCAACGGTTTCGGCAAGTATTGTACGAAATAATTTTACTCCTTCCGGTGTTTTTAAGTTGATCATCGGTTCTACATGCAATTCACCTGCCCCTGCGTGTGCATAGTAAGATGCATTCACTTTATACTTATCCAATACCCGCTGCAGGTCGATGACATATTCCGGCAATTCCTCTGGTGACACCGCACAATCTTCTATTAAATTAACCGGTTGAATATCGCCGGGCAAATTGCGCAGTAAACCTAGGCCTGCCTTTCTTACATCCCATGCATATTTTGTATCGCCATTCAATAAAACCGGGAAGGCATACCCATATCCCTTCTCCTGCAATTCATTTACCAGTTGCTGTGCCAATAAGTTAACGTCGCCATTAGTGTGGGCCATAAATTCAACCATTAAAATGGCCGCTGGATCGCCTTCTATAAAAAAACAATTTTTGTGATACTCCGGGTGCGCCCTGGTAAAATTCATAATATAGCGGTCCACCAGTTCAGATGCCATTGGGTTGTGTTTGAGCGCTACAATATTTGCCCTCAAAGCCTCGTCTATTGAATTGCAGTGTATACAAACCAGTGCGGTTTTTTCCGGCGGCTGATTGATCAGTTGCAATTTTATTTCAGTAATGAATGCCAGGGTACCTTCTGAACCCGCAATCAGTTTGCAAATATTGAAAGACTCACCCTTTGATGAAAAAGGCTGCATCTTCAACAGGCTATCGAGTGCATATCCTGAATTTCTTCTTACAACTGATTCTTTAGGAAAATGTTGTTCGATTAATTGCTGGTTATTTTCATCGGACAATAAATTATATAACCCCTTATAAATTTCTTTTTTCAAGCCGGTATGGTCATTCCCATCAACCGGTTCGTTTTTAAATACCACCTCGCTGCCATCACTCAAAACGGCATTTACCTCTAACAGATTCTCTCTTACTGCTCCCCAAACAATGCTATGTAGTCCGCAGGAATTGTTGCCAACCATTCCACCGATCATGGCCCTGTTAGCAGTGGAAGTTTCAGGTCCGAACATCAGGCCATAAGCACGTAAATAATTATTGAGGTCGTCCCTGATGACACCGGGCTGTACCCTCACCCACTTCTCCGCTACATTTACTTCAATGATTTTATTAAAATGTTTGGAGATATCTGCCACGATGCCATCGCTCACCACCTGCCCCGCCAATGAAGTACCTGCAGCTCTTGGAACCAATGTAGCTTTCTGCTGACGTGCAAAATCAATTAACTGTTTAATATCACTTACATTTTGTGGGATTGCAACGGCCAATGGTTTTTCCTGGTAAACGGAAGCATCAGTAGAATAAGCAAGTAGTTGAGTGTGGTGTTCGGGCGATTGATCATAATAAAGTACCCCATCCATTTTTTTAGCAAGAAGCGTTAATTCGGTATGCATAAGATGTTTATGTCTGATGGCTGATTTATAGATGTCTGATTTTTGCTGCAAGCCCGGATCAATCCGTTCGAACGGTCTGAATATTTTCAATTGCCATGATATAATAGCCCATAAAGTTTCATACAATGTTGTTCAATTGCCGCCAATACATAACGTTACTATTTAATTTTACTCTCGAAGCTAAACTCTTATTTACCTACCTCCGACCGAATTGACTTCAAATAAGCCTGCTTAAATCAGCCATCAACAATCCGATATCTTTTGGATCAGCCATCAGCAATTTACTTTAATATCTCTTCAATATTATTTAATTCGGTTTCAGTAAAATTAATGTTTTCCAGGCAATGCAGTGAGTCTGCCAATTGTTCTGGTTTGCTGGCGCCAATTAGCACGGAGGTGACCCGATTATCTTTTAACAACCATGCCAGTGCCATTTGTGCCAGTGTTTGATTGCGTTGAACAGCAATATCATTCAAACGCCTGATCTGGTTGATGCGGTTTTCGCTTAAATCTTCTTCATGTAAAAACCCATGTGGTTTGGCTACCCGTGAATCTGCGGGAATGCCGTGTAAATATTTGTTGGTTAATAACCCTTGTGCCAATGGCGAAAACGGGATGCACCCCACTCCTTCCTTTTCCAGCACGTCCAGCAAACCTTCTTCTACCCAACGAACAAACATAGAGTATTTTGGTTGGTGGATCAAGCAGGGTGTACCCAGCTTTTTAAGAATCTCAATTGCCTTTGCCGCTTCTGCCGCGGGATAATTGGAGATACCTACGTACAATGCCTTCCCCTGTCTTACCATAAGGTCAAGCGCAGTCATGGTTTCTTCCAATGGTGTATCGGGATCAGGACGATGGTGATAGAAAATGTCTACATATTCCAGCCCTATTCTTTTTAAACTTTGATCGAGACTGGCTACCAAATATTTTTTGCTGCCCCATTCACCATACGGGCCATCCCACATGAAGTAACCAGCCTTTGAGCTGATGATTATTTCATCCCGGTGGGAAGCAAAATCTTCATTCAATATTTTACCAAAATTTTCTTCGGCACTTCCGGGAGGCGGGCCATAATTATTTGCCAGGTCAAAATGAGTGATACCACTATCAAAGGCCAGTCTGAGGATGGCGCGGCTGTTTGCAAGTACATCCACATGGCCGAAGTTGTGCCATAGGCCCAATGAAACAGCAGACAGTTTAATACCACTATTGCCACAGCGGCGATACTGCATTTTATCGTACCGATTTTTGTTTGGAAAATAACTCATGATTGAAGTTTTGCAATTGTTTTTATCTGATAATTTTATGCGAAGCTACTTCAGATAGTTTTCACTTTTTAATTTTTTTTATTTTCTATCGATGGTTTTTTTATCCCGGCAAATTCTCATTTTTAGGGGATGTCAAAACTCAGATTTTAAAAGGACCTTGCTGGTTTGCATTCAAAGCAGTGTAAGGGATTCTTTCTTTTTCTGTATCGCTTTGTAATGTTTTATTTATTTGTTTGAGGTATCTTATATGCTCATACTGAAATACCTTTTCTATCTGTTGGCTGTATCTGGCTTGTTAAAAGCAAGCATAAACTGCATTACTCGTAATTGGTTGCGTAGAATCATTTGTGCAAGTCTCTTTATTACCAGGCTAGTGCCAAGTTAATTTGATTCAATTTTAAAAACTCCCGGTTTTCAAAAATCGAAACAATTGCCATCTTTGGCGAAAATCGCTATGATGCACATGGTGGAATCTTTATTGTAAGTCAGAAACGTAAAAGAAAACAAAAGTAATTGTGATTTTACAGAAATCCTGTGGCAAAACAACATATTAACACTGACAATTAGATTGTGAATATGTCATTCCAACATATTCAAAGATTTGGATGTATTTTTGTCTTTCATTCTAAAAATTAATTAAATAAAATAATAATTATGGCACACGAATTCACTGATGCGAACTTTAAAACCGAAGTTTTAGACTCAGATAAATTATCAGTAATCGATTTTTGGGCAGAATGGTGTGGTCCATGCCGGGCAATCGGACCAGTTATTGAAGAACTTGCAAAGGAATATGATGGCAAGGTAAACGTTGGAAAAGTAAACGTGGACCACAATCCCCAGATTTCTACCAATTATGGGATTACCAGCATACCCGCAATACTTTTTGTAAAAGGTGGTGTAGTGGTTGATAAACTGGTAGGCGCACAGCCAAAATCAAATTTTGTAAAGAAAATTGAAGAGCTTAAGTAATCGCTGATGCTAATAAATCGAAAACCGAAGTGATGAGCTTCGGTTTTTTTATGCAGCATGGTTTTTTATGATGAACTCACCCGGTCCTAAATCACACAAGTCTTTTTTACCAACATGTCTTATCCGGCAAGAGAATAAAAGGTAGGATTAGAATGGCTCACATTTAATTCATCAGTTACCAATAAGTTGTTTCCTTCCCCGGACATTTGACCGACAATCAGGATGTATTGGTATCTATAATTCTACACGTTTAAAATTTGTTATGAAAACGCCTTTTATCTTTTGTTACCTGTTGTTTCATATTACCTGTTGTGTATTTGCCTTTAAAGCCGAAAGTACGGCAGGCCTTGTATTGGGGCATTTGGCTGTAATTGTTTCGATGGCTGTGCTGGTTAAGAATATACTCAGTAAAATATTCCCTTAACAAAAAGATACTGCAGGGCTGGCGTCATGAAGTAAACGATCATTTTTTCTTCAATACTAATTTTGCCTGACTTAGTTTATAAGCAGGTTCCAGAAAAGAAATGTAGCTTGGCCAGGCGTCCTTTTTATCAAAATTATTTTTATATACCTTTTTTGTGGTAATTAAAAGAATGTTATCTGTAACTTTTGCGATGCTGACAAAGCTACCACTGTTATTAT
>JBBQTL010000173.1:0-12914 GCA_038213285.1 Chitinophagales bacterium | reverse complement strand
CATACAATAGGTAATAGGTTTTTGACTTTTCTTTCCAACTTGCTTACCAACCTTAACTTAACGGATATGGAGTCAGGGTACAAAATCTTCCGTATTGAAGTTTTACAAGCTATTTCTCTTGAGGAAAAAAGGTTTGGGTTTGAGCCTGAAATAACAGCAAAAATTTGTCGCATACCGGGTATTCGTATTTATGAAGTAGGAATTTCATATTACGGCAGAACGTATGAGGAGGGAAAAAAAATTAGTTGGAGAGATGGCGTAAAGGCTATTTATTGCATTGTAAAGTACACCCTTTTTAGGCAACAAAAAGTTTACAATCTGCTGAAAGAAAGAGTTACTGATTAAATATTTTTTACACTGTTAAAGGAAGAGCTTAAAAAATTATCGACCAGGCGAAGGTACTTATAACCTATTAAATCTTAGTGTAGTCAATTGCCCGTTTGCCTTATTACTTACCCGTAATATGTATTGCCCCGATGATAAGTAGTTAATTGGGAAATTTAGCTGAGTTGCATTCAATAAATCAAATTTGGTAATGTTCAATATTTTGCCAGTGATATCCATCAGTATTAAATTATACTGACCGTTAAATTTTTTTCCTGTTGCGGTTATTATTACTTCCGCCCAATTACTTCCCACCGGATTTGGATACAATTGCATGCCTCCAGTATTTTCATCACAATATCCATTAATTTGTTTTGTAACACTGTATACACCCGTTCCATCCAGGTCCACAGATTTAATCCTGATGAATATATTGTTGGCTGTATTGATTCCTGCTAAAGAAAAATCGAATTGGTAGGATGTGATGTTTTTCACTGGCATATCGCCCAGCTTAATAAAATGAATCCCATCCTTACTAAGTTCTACCTCGTATTGTTTTACGTTTATCGCATTTTCGGCTTTAAAATTTACTTGAATATGGCATCCTTTTTTTGTAAGCGATAAAGCGGTAAATGTAACCGGTAATGTGCGCATGGTTACAGTATAAGTTAGGGTAGCAGTATTATTAAAGGCATCCTCATCCGTGAGTGGGGTGGAGGTATTATGGTTTGTAACTAAAAAATCAGATTCAATAATGGAAGTTCCAAGGCTAGTGGTTGCTTTTATTTTAAATGTTGCGATTCCGTAAAAATCCGGCGGAATTGCGGAAGTTAAATTGCCAGTGATTTGCACTTTACCCGATAAATTGGCAGTGGTCCACGAAAAATAATTATTTAATGGGGCGGTGGCTACATTAAATAAAGGATCCAGGATCATGTTATTGCCAAGGGTGACTATAAATTTACAGCTTCCGGCAGGTAATGCAACCAGTTGATTTAAGTTATACACGGGTATTTGTAGTGTTACATTGGCTGCTGGCGGAATAAAGTTGGCGTTCAAACTTACCCCGGCCTTGTCAGTTATATCCATCTGCCCGTTGGCAGGGTCTGCCACTACTTGTGAAATGCCCGGAATACTATGCAGTAAGAAAAGCAGGCAGGAGGAAAGGATGGATTTTAAGATGCATTGTGTCATAGCTTTACAATTGATCAGGTGTGATAAATGAAAAAACTCCAACCGGCAGTAACCGGAAGGAGTTCAAAAATTTAATGTAATGAATTCCCGTTCTTTATTATTTTAGTAATCCAGGCGCGGGCAAAAGTTTAATATTTCTGCCATTTTACCGCAGTAGATTGCCGTTCTTCGTGGTTGATGATATTGATGATATACTGGCCTGCAGATAAATTTCCGGTTTCAAGTTTGATTTGGGATACACCCGGTAAATTCAATTGCTTTATCAGTATTTGTTTACCTGCCAGGTCGTTTATAATAATAGAATATCTGCCGGTAAATGATCCTTGCCTCGCAGTAATGGTGATTGCAGATACTGAATTTGCAGGGTTGGGGTAAACGGTTACTGCCCAATCATTGCTGCATAAACCCTTTACAGTTTTAGTGGCGCTGTATTTAAAGCTGCCATCTTTATCAACCGATTTTACACGAACATACAATACATTGGCTTTGTTCGTTTCCGTAATAGCGAAGTTAAACTGGTAGTGGGGTAGATTGGTTGCAACCAATTCCCCCGTTTTGGTAAACAAAACGCCATCCTTGCTGATTTCAATTTCATACTTGCTGACATTGATTTCGCTTTGTGTAAAAAAATCGACGTCGATAGCGCATCCTTTATTTACAGCAGTCAATCCGGTGAACGTAACCGGAAGCGGGCCGGCCGGAACAATGGTATAAGGGAGGAAAGAATTATTGTTGGCAGGGTTCTCATCAGATAAAACAACGGTGGTGTTATGGTTTGTAACCAGGAAATTGGTGGTAACGGTGGAATTTCCCTGTACAACGCCTTTTACTCTTAATTCTATACTGTCTGAAAATCCAGCCGGCAAATCTGCCTTGAGTTCACCGGTTATTTGCACCTGTCCGGAGAAAGAATCAAATGACCAATTAAAATAAGTGCTGGTTGAAAGAGAACTTAAATTGAACTGGGGATCGAGTGCCATTTTTGAGCCGAGTCCAATTTTTATTTTACAAGATCCCTGGGGGAGGCCATTTAAAACATTTTTATTGAAGATTGGTATATTTAATTTTATTACATTGTCCATGGGAATGCTGGTTGCATTCAAAGCAGCATTGGTTATACTTTCAGCGGCAATCTGGCTAATGGCCGGATCGGCTATCACACCTTGTCCATTGGTGTACACGGATATTAATAATAAGCTGGAAATTAGAAATGTTCTCATATAATTTAGTTTGAGTAAAATATTTTATGATAAAATGGTTGCTATAAATTTGAACTTTCGATGACTAGTAAGTAATCCATACATCAATTCAATTTTATTAATAATGCCCGTTATGTAATGATTTTACTGAGGAAAAAATTTCCAATTAATTTGGAGATAAAAGTAACCGATTTTATTGTGTACTCACATTAAGTAATTGTTTTGTTTATGTTACATGAGGTATGATGAAAAAAAATAGATTGCCTGTTGTATTTGATTCACACTTTAATAATTGTGCAGGATTGAAAGGCCAATAAGATTTTTCAACAACTGAAGGAAATAAATTAAACAGAAATAACCTTTAATGAAGCCGGTACTTATTTTTGGTCATAGCCCTTAAGTTTGAAGACATAAACAATGCGGCAGGTTTTTCCATTTCTTTGTTGCTCAATGGGGGTGGGAGGAAGTATGGTTTTAAATAGTGAAGCATAGGTTTTTCTTACCTCAAAATAGCTTTCGGAAGGAACAATACAATAAGCATCATCACCTGTTCGCAACATACTTCTTTTGTTATTAAGCCAGGCGTATTGGTGTATATCAGTTGTATCGCCAATGGCAACCAGGGTGGTTTTCAATGGCATTGCTACATAATAATCAAGGTGTGCTGCCGTGAACCATCTATTGCTTATAATCACGGCATCTTTTTTCATTAAACCCGATTGTGCATCCTCGCTGGCTATTTTCTGAAAGACCGTTTTTAAACTGCTCCAGCCATACATATCTAAGGTAAAATCACCTTCTCCCAAAATTGCTTTATCTTTTTTACCTAAGGTGCCGGGAAAAAAGTGAATTAACAGCACACCGCCTGTGATGACGGTTGCCAGCAATGCCATCCCGATACCTATTGGTTTTGGCAGCAGATTTTTTGCCGGAAGGCCGATTGTTTTATTTTGCTCACTAAAATAACTGGCGGTTAATAATATAAGTCCGCTATAAGCCGGGCCTGTCCAATGGGGCAGCACATTTTTAAATAATGAAATAAGGGTGGCAAAACCTATCAGGGGCAAACTGCTAAAAAGCAGGAGTTTTTTTTGTGCAGTCAAAACAGGTAATTTGTTTTTAAATGCAGCAACAGTTGCCAACAGCATGAAAGGAAAAATAACGGGGTTCGTATAGAAAAACTGCCCGCCAACGAAAGTTAAAAAGGAGTTGATGTCAAATCCACCCGAAGCTACATTCACCCTGTTGCTGTGGTATAGGTAGGTTACAAAATGATTGTCAATATTCCATTGTATTACCGGGTAAAATAACAACAAGGCAATAACACCAGCTACATACAATGCCGGCTCTCTCAGCCATTTTTGATTGTAAAAGAGGATATACAAAAGAAAGCCCAGCCATAAAAAAGAAGTATGAATTTTACACAGCATGCCGATACCTGTAATACATCCAAACCATAATACATTTATCTTATCTCTTTGGCTGATACTGGTATTTTCCGTAATGATTATCAGCAGGTACAAACTTCCAGTCCAGCAAACCATTTGTGGCGAATCGGGCAAAATGAATGTGCCTGCAATAATACTTCCATAAATCGTGGCCGTGTAAATGGCAGCGGATAAAAATCCGGTGTATTCACTATGTAATTTTCTACCGCATAAAAATAATAACCAGGTTGTAATTGCAGCAGATAATATGGCACCCAGTCGTATAAAAAATTCATGATCCAGCAAAAGATTTGCTGTGGTAATTCTTATCAGCCACCCAACCATTGGCGGGTGGTCAAAATAATTCCATTGCAGGTATTGGGCATACATGCGGTAATACACTTCATCATTGCCCAACTCAACAAAACAGGCTACTGCACATCGAATCAATGTAGCAATAGTTATCAGCAGCAGTGTCTTCTTTTTATAATTCAAAGCTGACTAATTAAATGTAAAAAGAAAGTTTATAAAATAATTCCAGAAAAAAACAAGACCGATCACCGCCAGTTTCAATAAATAAAAATTCTTTCTGGCATTTTTTAACAGCAGGTATAACAGTATATTATTGATTAATAAACCGGTTACAGACACCAATACAAATTTTGCAAACTGGCCGGCCATTGGATGCGTATTGGTTTCAAATGTCCAATACCTGTTGAGCAGGAAGTTATTAGTAACCGCACAGCAAAATCCCAATGAATTGGCAAGGTATTTATTAAGCCTTAGTTTTTCTTTACAAATCCATGTTAATGAAAAGTCAATTGCCATACCGGTTAAACCGACCAGACCATATTTTATCAGCCGGGCGTCAAACATTGTACTCATGTAGGTTGTACTGTGGAAGGGCGAGTTAGAAAGCGTTGCATTTTAACCCGTTGTACCTTACGGCTGAAGGGCATGGCAAGCTGTATATTCATTGCAAGATAAACAGATAGTATCCCCGATCCACTTCCAATAAGAGCGCCAACGATTATGTCCAGTAAAAAATGCTGCGCCAGGTAAATCCGGGAATAGCCCACCAGCGCTGCAGCAATCAATATTAACACTTGCGGTTTTTTATTCTTCATCATAAGTACGAATACGGTAGCAATGGCAAAAGCGGTAGCCGTATGGCCTGACGGGAAACTGGAATGATTGGCAAGGGTTACTCCATCTACATATTGTAAATACTGGCCTGCTTCAAAATATAATTTCGGACGCGGGAGGTTAAAAATATTCTTCATTACCTGTGCAACCAGGCCGGATATTAAAAAGGAGAGGAGCAAAACGATTCCCTGGTATTTTCTTTTGTAATAAAATAAAACCAGGGCAATCAAACACAATGCAAATATCCCATCCCCGATAAAAGTATAGTTAATAAAAAATACATTGAGGAGGAATGGATGGTACGTGTTCAGAAAAATAAAACTGCCCGGCTTGCCATACATCATCAATATCAAAAGGCCGAAAAATATCAGGAATAACAATCCTGCAAAAAACCAATTGCAACTGCGTAAATTCGGTAATCGCTTCATGTGAAGATAGTTTCAAAAGTTCGCATGCAAGCTAAAGCTGCAGTATTACTATTGAGTTAATGCAATGTTACCAAACTATTTTTTTTACCATGTTGTAGTTGATGGAGCTGATACTGAACGATTTTAAATTAGGGATTTTACTTTTTCGAATATGCTATATATGTAATCCGAAAGCTAGGCGCTCAAAAATTGTTTTAGGTAATGGTTAGGGTAAATCCGGACAAGTATTTTGTTATTAATTGAGTAAATCGAGCGTTTATGATTAAGAAAATCTTGAAAATGAGTAAGAGAACTGTTTTTAATGAAGTGTTCAAATTACTAACTGTTTAGTTTTACATACCATCATGCAGTTCGAAAATGAAACGACATCATGAAGAAAATAAAAGAAATTATACTTTGCCACTATTCAATACTGTATGCCTTTTCAACCAAATCCTATAGCTATTTGAAACCAGTACTTCAATGAAATGTTTTACAAATCAGCCGCTTTCCATCCACTGCCCCCCAAATGAAAAAAGGCTACAATAGCAGCCTTTGAATTTTTTATCTTGAAATTACTTTTTTAAGCCACGTCTCACCTTTTTTACAAAACTGATCGATACTTCAGCAATATCCGCTGCCTGTGCATCCGTTATGCCCATTTTCAGGATTAAGTTTTTTACAACCTCATGCCCCTTTTTTTCAATACCTTTTTCAACACCTTTTTCAATACCTTTTTCAATACCCTTTTCAATACCTTTTTCTATGCCTTTTTCTATGCCTTCTTCAATACCTTCTTCCCTTGCCGTTTTAAGAATTGCGTATTCGTCCCACTTTGCCATAAGGCTTTTTTCGTATTTCATATATTCTTCTTTTGTTAATTTGGATACCTCCGCAATATTGAACAATTTTTGAAATATCCGCTTATTCAAAAATACTGGAATTTTCTTTAACCTGTTCAAATTTTTCAGCACATATAACCAGTGGTCAAGGCCGGTATTTAAATCCTTTAATGCCTTGTTGAACTTCGGTATTTCTATAAAAATATAACCTAGTTTTTCACAAAACACTTTGCCTGTAGCTTCATCTGCCAGGTGTACGCGGTGCAGGTAGGCTTCCGGATGGCTGTCGTCGAAACCGAAATCCATCAACGCAATCAGGTAGGTTTCCTTTAGTTCAAAATCCCATTCACTTTTCCCTTTGGGCCCTTGCTCATGGATAAGGGTGGAGGAATAATATATTGCCCTGTCCTTAAAGAAACGCTGGTAAACCCGTTGCACCTCAATAATAAATTGTGTACCATTCTCATCAGTACAGGTTAAATCAAAAATGGATTTACGGAAACCGGCTTGCGGATCCTGGTGTTCGTTTTTGTTGTAAGTCAAATCCACAATTGACTTCTTGCCATGGAACAATTCGTTCAGGAAAGCTATCAGCAAATCTTTATTCGGCTCGCTGCCAAAAAATAGCTTGAACCCGAAATCGCTTAACGGGTCAACATACCTGCCAATAGTTATCTGGTGCGTTGTTTTCTTTTGCATCTGGTGTAATTAATAGGGCTAAGGTAACTAATAAATAAAAAAATATTTACAGCCAGTCACCAGAATCCTTGGAGTCAAATCCATGATGATAGCATAATACCTCAATACAAACCCATATGATGACATGCATCGTTATTTTAGTATAAGCGAAAATCACCTAAACATTGCCATTTATATCCTTACATTTGGAGTCTAAATTATAACCGATGAAAAAAATATTTGTATTTGCATTCCTTGCTTCAGGATTAATGCTATCCACACAAGAAGCCAACGCCCAGGACGATAAAAGTAAAAAGCCCAGTCCACCAGCAAGTGTTTCGGAAAAGTTGAAATCCGGTGCAACCATTTCCATTAATTACAGCCAGCCATCTGTAAAAGGCAGAACGGTTGGCAAGGACCTTGAACCAATGGATGGAAAAGTTTGGCGTACCGGCGCCAATGATGCTACTGTATTTGAAACAGACCAGGATATTACGGTGAATGGTGAAAAACTACCTGCAGGCAAATATGGCTTATTCACAATTTTTGAGGGTAATATTGTAACGGTGATATTCAATAAGACCTGGAAACAATGGGGCGCTTTTAAATACAAAGCAGAAGAGGATGCATTACGTATTAAAACCAAAGTTAAAGAAGAATCACCGGCTGCAGAAAAGCTGACATTTTCCATCAGCCCAAAAGCCGTTTCTTTTGTTTGGGGAAATAAAAAAGTTGAGTTGCCGGTTAAATAGAAAAAATAAAATTGTAATAAATATAAGGTTGCCTAAACAGGCAGCCTTTTTTTTGTAAACCGTGATCAATGAACAGGTATGCTTTGGCTATATTGCATCAGAATAATCTGGATTGTGGGTTAATAAAAAAGAGAAGACGAAATAGTAATGCAAAAGATAGCGCCGGGCTGGAAATATAAAGCCGTCCGATGGTAAACGCCTATCCAGGTTTCAAATAAAAGATAGAGTACATTTAATAATCGAAATAACCGGACGAATTTATACTATGCCGCATATACTGATTGCACCCAATGCTTTTAAAAATAGCCTAAATGCCGCGGATGCCGCAGAAGCTATCCGGCTGGGATTGCTGAATAGCAGACTGGATTGTACCTGTGAATGTTTCCCGATCGGTGATGGGGGAGATGGCACCGGCGAACTGATCATGAAAAAATGCAATGGTTTATCCTTTCCTCAAAAGGTGAAAGACCCCCTTGGAAGAAACATTATTACTTCCTATGGGTTAATTAATGATGGCAAAACCTGCATCATCGAAATGGCGGATGCCTCCGGTATCAGGTTATTAAAAACGGATGAATTGGATCCGCTACATGCAACGTCCTATGGCACCGGGCAATTAATAAAAGCAGCGTTGGATAAAGGTATAGGCAAGATCATAATAGGAATGGGAGGGTCAGCTACTGTGGATGCTGGCTGCGGTATTTTACAAGCACTGGGTATTCGTTTTTTAGACGCCACACACAATGAACTACCAGGTTTACCGGAAAGCCTGGTTGACCTGGATGTTGTTGATCTTTCCTTATTGGATCAGCGGATTTTAGACTGTGATATAACCGTTCTTTGTGATGTAGATAACCGGTTGTTAGGTAAAAATGGATCAGCGGCAGTATTTGGCCCGCAAAAGGGTGCCTCGGCCGAGGGAGTAAAAATGCTGGAAGCGGCATTAACAAATTTTAATAAAATTACATTGAAACAAACAGGTATCCACATGGCTGATCTTCCTTGTGGTGGTACTGCCGGTGGAGCCGCTGCAGGTTTGCATGCTTTTATCAACGCTAAATTGGTTAATGGCATCGATTATTTTCTCGACCTCAC
Source organism: Chitinophagales bacterium (assembly GCA_038213285.1). GTDB lineage: Bacteria > Bacteroidota > Bacteroidia > Chitinophagales > Chitinophagaceae > Ferruginibacter. The sequence goes on along the minus strand of JBBQTL010000173.1, from coordinate 3,850 downwards.
CAATTTTGACAATTCCCTGCAAAAAGCAGATATGGTAATAACCGGCGAAGGAAGTATTGACGAACAAACACTGCAGGGCAAAGGCCCCTATGGAGTGGCTTTTAGGGCTAAGCGCATAGGCAAAGCAGTATTAGGTATCGCTGGTAAAGTCGGGTTGGTGAAAAGTGCTAAACTGGATAAATACTTTGATGTGTTATTGGCTATCGGAAATCAACCTGGTGATTTGAAAACGGCTTTGGCTGCTACTTCAGATAATCTCATACGTACGTCAATGGAGATTGGTAATTTGCTGGCAATTAAAAAATAGGGGGATCATCGTGATTATATTTTACAGGAGATAAAATCGTAACATTTTAATTTGATTCAATTCTTTAAATCACCATCAGCACAATTTTAAGAAGGGAACATACCGGTTGGAATTAATCCTGGAAGATTATGACGACAACATGAATGGAGATATCAACCAGGCATTGATTGATTATACCAGGCTGGTAAAATTAAAACCGATCTGAGAAAAAATTATTTTACATTGTACTTTCAAAATCAAATTCGTTAAACGAAAAATTGCTACAGTGGAAGAAAATAAATTAAGAAGCACCAACTGGTTTGGCCGCAAGGGTAAGGATGGGTTTATCTACCGTGCCTGGATGAAGAACCAGGGAATTCCGCCTGATATGTTTGAGGGAAAACCTGTAATTGGCATCTGCAATACTTGGAGCGAACTAACTCCATGCAATGCCCATTTCAGGGACCTGGCAGACGCAGTAAAAAAAGGCGTGCTGGAGGCAGGTGGTTTCCCGGTTGAGTTCCCGGTAATGTCATTGGGCGAAACATTGATAAAGCCTACCGCCATGCTCTACCGCAACCTGGTAAGCATGGACGTGGAGGAATCCATCCGTGCCAATCCCGTTGATGGAGTAGTGTTGCTTTGCGGTTGCGATAAAACAACTCCATCGCTTGTAATGGGAGCATGCAGTGTAAATATTCCTACCCTGGTGATATCCGGTGGCCCCATGTTAAAGGGCCATTGGAAAGGAAAGGATATTGGTACCTCTGATGTATGGCGATTTGACGTAGCAAGAAAAATGGGCCAGATAACTCCGGAAGAATTTGTGGATGCAGAAGCCTGTATGGCACGTACCCAGGGCCATTGCGCCGTAATGGGGACAGCTTCCACAATGGCGGTTATGGTGGAAGCATTGGGGCTTTCCCTGCCGAATAACGCATCCATACCCGCAGCGGATGCACGCCGTAAAGTGCTTTCACAGTTGTCCGGCCGGCGCATTGTTGACATGGTAAAGGAAGATCTTACCTTATCTAAAATTCTTACCCGTGAAGCTTTTGAAAATGCCATTATGGTGAATGCTGCCATTGGCGGCTCCACCAATTTTGTAATTCACTTACTGGCAATCGCCGGCAGAATTGGCATTGATCTGAATATCGATGATTTTGATAAATTTTCGCAGGGTATTCCGTTACTTGCCAACATACAACCATCCGGGGAACATTATATGGAAGACCTTTATTACTCCGGTGGTTTGCCTGCTGTTATTAAAGAAATGGATGCCTTTATTCATAAGGATGCTATCACCGTAAATGGTAACACGATGGGAGAAAACTGTGCTGCTTCGGAAGTATATAACCGGCAGATCATCGGAACGATGGAAGCCCCCTTTAAACCCGAATCGGGTATCGTAGTAGTGAAAGGAAACCTGGCGCCTTTTGGAGCAGTAATAAAGCCCTCCGCTGCAAGTCCTGCTTTACTGAAGCATTCCGGCAGGGCGGTAGTTTTTGAAAATATTGAAGATTACCATGCACGTATAGATGACCCCAAGTTAGATATTGATGCGGATTGTATTATGGTATTAAAAAATGTTGGCCCCCGGGGATACCCCGGTATGGCAGAAGTTGGCAATATGGCTTTACCGAAAAAATTGCTGGAGTTGGGAGTTACAGACATCGTGCGTATTTCCGACGGTAGAATGAGTGGTACCGGTTTTGGTACGGTGGTGTTGCATGTATCGCCGGAAGCATCCATTGGTGGCACTTTGGCCTTTGTTGAAAATGGTGATATCATCAGCCTGGATACACATAAAAGAACCCTGCAATTAGAAATTTCAACAGAAGAACTACAAAAGCGGGAGGCCAACTGGAAGCAAACGGAAAAGATTCAATCCCGTGGCTATGTACATTTATATCAAACCCATGTAGAGCAAGCGCATCTTGGCGCAGATATGGATTTTTTAAAGGGTGGTTCGGGCAGCGAGGTGTCAAGGGATTCGCATTGATAAAATGTGTGATGAATGATGAATAATCAGTAAAGAATTTTGATTGTCAAACTAATTATTATTTTTCTTCATTAAGTTACTCAATCACCACTCACTTCTCATTTATCGCTCATTATTCATTACTCATTACTCATCACACATTATTCATCACACATTATTCATTACTCATCACACATTATTCAACACACATTATTCATCACACATTATTCAGCACACATTATTCATCAATCATTTCTCATCAATCATTACTCATCACTCATTATTCATCACTAATTATACGACGTTATGTCCTTCAAAAATAAGGTAGCCATTGTAACCGGGGCGGGGCAGGGGATTGGTTTTGAAATGTGCAGCCATCTTGCGAAGGAAGGCGCACAGGTTTATTTAAATGACATGGACCAGGCATTGGCCCGTCATGCTGCGCAGCAGATCAATGAAGCAACCGGCGGAAATTGCATTGCTCTTGCGGGAGATGCCAGCGATATCACATTCATCAACAAAATGGTAGATACTGCGGTGGCTCAATTTGGCAAACTGGATATAGCCATTGCCAATGCAGGCATTACTTTATTTGGTGATTTTTTCACTTATTCCCCTGAATCATTTAACCGGGTAATGCAGGTAAACTTAAGTGGAACATTCTTCCTGGCACAGGCTGCTGCTAATCAAATGAAAAAGCAAGTCTCGGGCGGTTCCCTGTTATTTACTTCTTCAGTAACCGGGCACCAGGCGCATAAAGATCTTGCCGCTTATGGCATGAGTAAGGCTGCTTTGGAAATGCTGGCCAAAAACCTGGTGATTGAAATATCCCAATTTAGTATCAATGTAAACACCATCGCACCCGGTGCTACAATAACAGAACGGACATCAGGAGACCCGGCATACAATGCCACCTGGAGCAGGTTAACACCAATGGGGCGCCCCGCTACGGTAACTGATATTGCCGGCACGGCTGTATTCCTGGTATCGGATCAGGCAAGGCATATTACCGGTCAGACTTTGATAGTAGATGGTGGCTGGACTTGTATCAGCCCATCTCCATTTTAAATATTGAGCATTATGCCGGCATCAAATAATATTCCAGTTGATATTGTAGTTAATCATAGCTCCCTGCTTGGGGAAGGACCGGTATGGGATCCCAGCCGAAAACTGATTTGCTGGATTGATATTTTGAATAGTGAAATTCATGAATTTTCTACGGAACAAAAAACACATCGGATAATCACCGTTCATCAGATGATTGGTTCTTTTGCTGTATGTACCAATGGTAATTTTATTGCTGGTTTACAAAATGGTTTTGCTTTTATAAGCAGGATCAGTGGTGAAATAACAATGATTTCGGATCCGGAAAACCACTTGTCCAACAACCGCTTTAATGATGGAAAATGCGATCCGACAGGACGATTCTGGGCGGGTACGATGTCGCTTACGGAAGACCCCGGAGCAGGTAATGTTTATATGATCAAAAATGGCCTGGATCCAATAATAAAAATGAGCAACGTAACGATTTCAAACGGAATGGCATGGAGTACAAACCAGAAAACACTTTATTATATAGATAC
>JBBQTL010000172.1:0-12936 GCA_038213285.1 Chitinophagales bacterium | reverse complement strand
CAAATTGAAATATCGCTTTATGGCTGCAATAAAAAAACCCCTACTGGAGGGGGGTACGGATAAAGCGCTCTCAAAGCGTAGAATTATTTTTGAAAAAATTAAAATTTAACAGTTGACGGGTCTTTTGCTGCAATGTGGGTTTAATAATTTCTTTCTTTAATGATACAAAAATGCAATGATTTAATGGCAAAATAAAGGGTAATAGTTCCCGAAGAATGGTAGATTTTCCCTTTTTTGAGAAAGGAGTATACTAGAGAAAAATATATTTGACAGAGGTAAAGGGAGGATTAGTATGTACCGTATATGTGCATCTTGTCTACTTTGCCAGCTTTTTAATATCCATCTGCGGATTAATATAAAGTACCTGCCAGTTATTGAGAGAAGCAAGCCCGCCGGTAATTTGCAATGATCGTCCAATAACGTCCAGCACTTTATTATTGATTGGCTCACCGTTTTCACCCAACAATATGGCATAATTTTCCTTGCCTGATATACTGTATTTAACCATCGGCATAATGCCACCGCTTATACAACGCACTGCACAACTTAAATGTGGTGTGCCGTGGCCGGGGTTCATAGCACCAAAATAACATTTTGGGTCAATAATTTCGCCGGTAATCACGGTATCAATTTTCTTTGATATTGCTGCACCGGGCAAATCAAAAGGCGCTGCAGATGCTTTAAAGGAGTAAATCCCATTCTCTATTTCCATCAAAGGAAATTGTGTTGTGCCAGTAATACACTGCGTACAGAGTGACAAGCAATCATAGCTGCTGTCTTTATCACCACCGCCACAACTGATATAATTATTGCTTAAATAGCCAGCTAGCGTTACATACTTTTTCTGTTCCCCAGCCAATACTTTTTGTACAGCCCCTCCAGCTCCTTTTTTAAAAGCATCTACCAGTAAAATAGATTTATACAACGGGTTGCCATTAACATCTTTACCTTCTATAATGGTAAGCATGGGTACTGGCATATTCGTTAGCCAACCCTGCATTTCTTTTACCTGCTCATAATTTATTTGAAACGTAGAAATTCTTTTTTGCTGATTTGTCAATACAATGGCTGTTAGGATAAAAAAGCCGGAAAGTAGCATTGCAACTATTTTTGAAGCGGTAAAAACTACCTTTTTATTGTTGGTGCTCCAGCCAATAAAAAAATCGTTGACTGCATTCTTACTTTCATCGACAGTTTGAAAAATAGTCGGCTCAATATAAGTGCCTTCAGGCATGGCCTGGGTACTAACGTATATTTTACTGCCGATTAATTGCAATGGATAAGTGTGCAGTTTTTCTGTAAAAGGTGCAGGCGCACAACCGTCTTCTGGCCGGTATTGATAACCATGCCAGGGGCAGGTGATGCATCCATCCACCACTTTGCCTTCCCCCAATGGCCCCATCTGGTGCTTGCATACATTATGCACAGCACTTAACTTTCCATCATACTTAAATACGGCAATACGCTCTTTATTAATGATGGCCATTTTTGCAAGGCTGTCTTCAATCTCTCCCACCTTACATACATATTGCCAGTCTTCATTCAGCTTTTCCGGCTTTGTATCATCCGTTTTATTTTCTTTAATTGCAGCCATCATATGTGCCATTGAAATCACAAGCACACCCGCGAGCAGCATAACAACCAGCAACGGGCTTTTTTCAAACTGAATAATGCCCAGTGCCACATGCAGCACTACTAATGCGTAAGCAATATACACCAGCATGTGCATGGCCTTCCAAAACTTCGGGCTTAAAAATGACAACCAAAAATCATGACTGGTAAATGCCATAGCTGCTAAAATTACCAGAGCTGCAAAACCCAGTGTTTGAAAGGGAAAATATGCAATAGAACCATAATGTTTATTGGCTGTAAATAAAGAAAGCATTGGATTTATATCTGTATTGCCATGAAACCATATCAAACTAAGTACACCATGCACGGCAGCAATGATAAACAACGAAACCCCCAGGTGGCGGCGGTTGTAGAGGATGGGTAAAAATTTATCAGATAATCTGCAGAGCGGCCCTATCAACAAAACAAAATGCAATAAAATAATAGCCAGTGTACCAAAGGCTCTTATCAATATGGTATTAAAATTATGCTGCGGAAATTTTGAAATATTATATGCGATAAAAACAAGCAGGTAGATAACAATACCGCCCCATAAAATAAGGTCGTATTGTTTTTTATACTTATTCCATAAAATTGGCTTGTACCCTGTGCTCATATTTTACTGTTAGATTTAAAGAGAGATATTTATTTTACCGGCATAGATAATTTACATGAAAGATTATGGTCTTTTAAATATGGCAAGCAATACTAAAATGATTGATGTAGCAAAAACGATCAACCACATGTAGTAATGCCTTTTTCTTAACCGGTGATTCATTTTTTTATTTTTAGGCTTTTATTAATCTTATGTCGATTTCCCTTTCCACATATTGCCACTCTGCCGTTTGTCTTAATTTACTTACCAGGTCTTCAAAAAAAGTCGCATGCTCAGGTGCATATTCAAACCAGGTTAAGAAATCAAAAGGTTGTCCCAGGTCCCTGCAGTGATACAATTTACGGGCAATTGGCGGTAAGTACTCCAGTCCAATTTTTGTATGATGCGATTGTTCTTCAAAAATTTGTCTTCGTTCATCCTGTGCCATTGCCCACCATTCCGCAGACTTACGAATGGGAATTAATGCAGCACAGGTTGCCTGCGGCCTCCCCAGGTCTTGCTGCACATCCAGGAGTTGAGCTTTTTCATAATGCGTGGCATACCTGATATTGCTGTTGAATCCTTTAATTGTCCACTTGCCTGAATTGGATTTATCTATTGAGCTTTTTACAACATCCAGGTAAAGCGCTTCCTCAATTGGCTCACCCGTAACGGTTGCCATCTGAATAACTTTCCATTGACCAGCATCGCCACCAATAAAATCAAAGAGATTATCCATTGTCGATATTTTTAAAATTTAGCCTTACAAGTACAAGCGGCCAAAGCAATATTGTTGCTGGTATAATAATCAGTTTAAACCAAACCGAACTGCCTGTTGCTACTTCATCAACTTTGGCTACCTTAAAAAAACTGAACCAAACAGCAAACACAATCCCTGCAATACAATAGCCATATAAAATATACACTGCTGCCATTATTTAAAATTTATAGTTCGATTACCGTATTCGTTTCCTTGCCCATAATGATATCCCGTATAGTTGCCGCTACAGAAAATGGGGAAGTCCATTCTGTAAAATCTGCTTCCGGCATGTAACGCCTGTTTAAATCGGTATCAATTGTTCGGGGTAATAAAATATATGCCACAGTGCCAAAAGCTGATTCACATTCATTGACCATAGCAGTAAAGTTAAACAACATCAGCTTGCTTAACGAATACGCCATGTTGTTAATGGCCGTATTATTGTCATTGGCTGCCTTCGCACCAATAAAAATTAATTGACCGCCCCCTGATCTTTTAAAATGTTGTATCAGATTTACCGCCGTGTTAAAGGCAGTGGCAAAATTTAATGTTATCATATTATTAATGTCGTCCATCGAAGTATAATGTAGTGATCCCGGCGCAAAACCACCGGCAATAAAAACACCTGCGGCAATTCTATCAACTTTTTCTACAATAGAATCTACCAATCTTTTTGATTGTTCCTTACTGGTTAATTCAGTTGGATAATAATGGCTGTTGCCTTCAAGTATGCAACTACTTTCCCTGGTTGCCAGGTGAAGCTGGTAGTCACTCTCCAATAATTTATTGACGACTACTTTGCCTAAATTCCCTGTTCCACCCGTTACCAATATATGTTCCATTTTTGTACGATTGATTATACTTAGTCAGTTTTCCCTTGCCCTGGTGGTGGTACCAGCATAAAACCCTGTATACTGCATTATTTTGCGGTAAGCCACTCATAAAAAGTTTCATCGATTTGCACTCCCCCATAATAAACAAGTAAATCCTTCTGTATATCAATGCCGCCAGTTGCATACCCGCAACCGGGGCAATAATGTAAACCAGAAAACTGTCCCATATATTTCCGGCAAAGGCGGAAGCAAAACTACGTGCCGGGTTTATGCTCATGCCAGAAATAGGTGCTTCAAAAGCAATAAATAAAAAAACCAACGCTCCGGCAAAGTAGCCGGTATATTTAGCCAGTCGGCTGTTATTTACTATCAATACTACGGTAAGCATGATAAATGCCAAGATAAATTCTGCTAAAAATGCAAAGCGTACACCATCGGTACCGGGCCGCGTAACTATATACAAAACTGAAGGATGAGAAATAAAACCAAAAGCAAACCACTTAAAAAGGTATACAAAAAAAGCAGCTCCTGCAAATTGGGCAATCATATACCAGATAGCATTGGGCAAACTAATTCTGTCCAACTGATAATTGGCCAGCGTAATCGCAGGATTCATGTGAGCTCCACTTTGCCTGCCCCATTTTGAATAAATCAACAGTACGGCAGTACATGCCATTGCGAATGCAATGAATATTCGGCGCAGCAATGGAGAGGGAATCAATATGGGAATTTTGAAGTAAGGATGCTCAAAAAGGATAACAAAAATACAGGCAGCGCACATGAACATTCCCAATGCCCACGCCTCTATTAAATACACACGCCAGTTATTTTTAAATGCAGTAATCATTAATATTCAATAAGTGACCATTTAAAATCCCTGTGTAAAAAAACAGCCAGTGGCATGCCCACACTCCAGGCCTGCTGTACACAGCCCTTACCGGCTTGAGGTTGAAAGCCGTCAAAAATTTCTGCAATGCCAAAGGCGCAGCCCTCATTATAAAAGTGATGCTGTAATGGTTTTGAATGCTCCCATACATACCTACAGGCTTCTTCATTAAAAATATTTAGTTTTAAATAGGCCATTGCCCATTCGCCCCACAAAAAAGGCCATACAGTTCCCTGGTGGTAAGCATTATCCCTGTTCCAGGCGTTGCCTTCGTACACAGGTTTAAAATCAGGGTTAGCAGCATTCAATGTTCTTAATCCATAGTCAGTCAATAAATTTTCTGTTACACATTCCAACACTTTTTGCTGTTTCTCTTTAATCAATGGACTGAATGGTAAACTTGCTGCATAAATCTGGTTGGGCCGGATGCTGTTATCAACATAAGCACCGGGTATTACTACATCATTCAAATAATCTTTATCGTTATAAAAATATTTATTGAAATAGTGTCTGCATTTTTCAGCCAGCGTTTCAAAATATGCCGCAGGCTCATTTAAAATTTCTTTTGAAAAAAAGTTATAAATACAAAGTGCATTATACCAAAGTATATTAATTTCTACCGGGCACCCAATACGGGGTGTTACTACAAAATCATTCACTTTGGCATCCATCCACGTAAGCTGGTATCCCGGCTCTCCCCCATACAACAAGCCGTCTTCTGTGACATGTATCTGAAAACGTGTACCCTTTATGTGCCACTCAAGTATATCAACCAATTGTGGCATTGCATCTTTTACGAAAGGTTCATCATTAAATTTTTGATGGTATTCATGTAAAGCAATAAATAGCCACAACGTAGCATCAATAGTATTGTACTCTACTTCATCTGAAGTGTAATCTGGAAAGCGATTGGGTAGCATACCCTGGTTCAATGAAGATAAAAAAGTTTTTAAAATACTTTCTGCTTCTGATTTATTACCTGTGGCAATGCTGATGCCCCGAAGCGCAATCATTGTATCTCTGCCCCAATCTGCAAACCAATGATAGCCTGCAATGATGGTGCTTCCACTGGTACTTTTTCTTTTCACTAAAAACTGCCGGCTGCTTTTAATCAAATCATTAATAAAAACAGGATAGTCTTCGTTCTTAACAAAATTCTTTCTCGCCTTTGCCACGGTATTTTTAATTTGATCCGTAGAAAAAATAATTTGTACTTTTTCACCCGCCGCCAAATCAATGAGTGCTTTTCCAACACTTCTTACATCTTCTTCAAAATCAAATCCACGGAGTTCTTCATTTTTATATTGAATCGTTTTATACCATTCTTTTTCACCTACCCAATTACCTTTTGTAATTTTTATAAACAAAGGATGAGTTTGATATTGAGCATATACTTTAAAATAATTTTCTTCTAACTGCTCTGTATAAAAATCATACTTGTCATTTTGATAAAACAGCCCATGATAATCTCTATAAACCAGTAATGGCATTAACTGCAATTGACATGCTACGTTACATAGATTGGTATAAGTAAGGATGGCTGTATTTTCACCCTCAATCATTTCAATGGTTTTTTTGATCCGGTGATTATCTAAATTAAACATCCAGGTTACGTTTTCGATTGAGCAGGCATAGCTTTCAATAAAATTATAGCCATTTGGATGAACTACTCCGGGATACTGATTGGAAGAAAGCTCAAAAGAAGAACCGTTTACCATTACAGTTTCTTCAATCTTGGAAACAAGCACCATCCTGTCTGTCGGCGGATTAAAAGAAGCAACCAGCAAACCATGATACCGCCTTGTATTGGCGCCGGAAATAGTAGATGAACAATACCCACCGATACCATTGGTGAGTAAATATTCTTTTGTTGATGCTTCTTCAAAATTCATTCCTGCTACGTTATGCGTTTATATCATTGATTAATTCTGCCACCACGCCCGTCCATCCGGTTTGGTGTGTTGCACCTACTCCCCTGCCATTGTCTCCGTCAAAATATTCGTAAAATAATATCAACTCTTTAAAGTTTCCGTCCTGGTATATTTTTGGTGTAAGCCCGTTGATAGCCCTGTTACCATCTTCATCTTTTGTAAATAATTTTACCAGGCGTTTGGATATTTCATTGGCTACTTCACCCAGGTTTACTTTTACGCCACTGCCTGTTGGAAATTCTACCTTTAATTCATTCCCAAAATAAGAGTGGTATTTTCTCAATGCCTGAATCAGCATATAATTCATCGGCATCCATACCGGGCCTCGCCAATTGCTGTTGCCACCAAATAATCCTGAACAGCTTTCGGCAGGTTCGTATTTTAAACCAAATTGCTGTCCTTCTATTTCCACTGCATATCCATGCTCATGTTTCTTTGATAAAGCCTTTATGCCATACGGCGATAAAAATTCCTGTTCATCGAGCATGGCCTGTAATAATTTTTGCAACCGGTTTTTAGGTATCAGTGTCAGCAGAATTTTATTTTCCATCATCTCTTCAATGATGGCATACTCTTTATTTTTTTTCAGGTAATTATTAAACCAGTTCATCCTGAAAATGAATTCCGGAGATACATCCATATCTTCTTTGGTAATGCAAAAACTGGCAAGCAAAGTTGTAAGCCCCACCAGGGAACGCACTTTTACAGGTTTGTATTCTCCATTAGGCAGTGCCAGCACATCGTAAAAAAAGCCTTCTTCTTCGTCCCATGCACCCGTCCAGTCTTTACCCATGCGGTTGAGGCTTTCTGCAATTAATGCAAAGTGTTCAAAAAATTTGGTAGTCATAGGTTCGTAGCTGCTGTCGTACTTTGTTATTTCCAACGCCATTTCCAGCATATTCAAGCAATACATTGCCATCCAGCTTGTGCCATCTGCCTGCTCTAAATGACCACCGCCTGGTATGGCACTACTGCGGTCAAACACTCCAATATTATCCAATCCCAAAAAGCCTCCTTCAAAAACATTTTTACCCCGGCTGTCTTTCCTGTTTACCCACCAGGTAAAATTTAAGCAGAGTTTTTGAAAAGCTTTTTTCAGGAAGTCAATATCGCCTTTTCCAGTTTGTTCTTTATCAATTTCATATACTTTAATACAACTCATGGCATGCACGGGTGGGTTTACATCACCAAATGCCCACTCATACGCAGGCATCTGTCCATTGGGGTGCATGTACCATTCCCTCAAAAACAACAGCAACTGGCTTTTGGCAAATTCAGCATCTACCATTGCTAATGGGATGCAATGAAAAGCCAGGTCCCATGCTGCATACCATGGATATTCCCATTTATCCGGCATAGAAATAATATCTTCATTATTCAGTGTATGCCATTGATAATTTCTCCCGTGCTTCCTGCTTGCGGGTGGCGGCGTTTGCCCTTCATCTCCATTCAGCCAGAGCGGAATATCAATATTGTAATATTGCTTGCTCCAAAGCATTCCTGCAAAAGCCTGCCGTTGCACATTCACTTCATCCGTTGTAGCTTTTGCAGGTGCGATAGCATTATAAAATTCGTCGGCAGCATGCATACTTGCATTGAAGGTTTCATCAAATGATTGTACTAAAGGGTTTTCTGTAAAAACACTTTTACTTAACCGTAGTTTAATTTCAATACTACTATTTGCTTTTACCATTTGTTGATAAACAGGCGAAAATTTTGTGCCCTCCTGTTTATCATATTCATCAAATGTATTATTAATGACTGCGGTATGAAACAGGTCTTTTACATACGGCGATTCATTGTTGGTATTCCAAAGTTTTTGATTATTATTTTCATTTTCTGTAAATAAAGCATTACCGGTGTATTCAAAATAAAAATAATAAGTACCCAGTTCTTCATGCGCTAACTTTACAGCACTGAATCCCTCTTTATGTTCCAGTGTATTGATAACAGGTTTATTTTGCATCAACCCAAAGCTCCATAAATTTCTAAACCATACCTGGGGAAGAACTGTTACAGGAGCTTCCATATCTGCCCTGTTGTGAACTGTAACTTTTATTAAAATATCTTCTTCATCTGCCTTGGCGTATTCTGTAAATACATCAAAATATTGATTGTTATTGAAAATACCGGTATCAATCAATTCGTACTCTACTTCTTCTTTACTTCTATTGGCATTGGTTTGTATCAAGTCCTGGTAAGGGTATGCAGCCTGTGGATACTTGTACAAGTGCTTCATGTAGCTGTGGGTAGGCGTATTATCCAGGTAATAATATAATTCCTTGCAATCTTCACCATGATTGCCCTGTGGACCGGTGAGGCCAAACAAACGCTCTTTTAAGATGGGGTCATTACCGTTCCACAAGGCAACGGAAAAACAAAGGCGTTGTTTATCATCACTGATACCTGCAATGCCATCTTCGCCCCAGCGATATACTCTGCTACGGGCATGGTCATGTGGAAAAAAATCCCATGCGCTACCATGTTCACTATAGTCTTCCCTTACAGTACCCCACTGCCTTTCGCTTAGATACGGGCCCCATTTGAGCCAGTTTTTTTTATCGGAATAATGTTCGGATAAACGGGATTTTTCTGTTGACATTTTAAAACATTTTGGTGTTGAAAATAAACGAAAAGCATTTAAAATTCAGGCAATTGCAAATTATCATTGTATGATTTTTTTACCCATTATCTTCAAATCCAGGATACAATGTCATACCGCCATCTACAAATATAGTAGCACCATGTACATAGTCTGATAAATCACTGCTGAGAAATACTACCATATTACCAATATCACTAGTCACACCTACACGCTTGTACGGTATTAATCTCAGTAATCTTTGCTCCGCTTCGGGTGTATCCCACGCCATTGTATTGATAGGTGTTTTTATTGCCCCGGGAGCTATACTGTTTACTCTTATTTTCATCGGTCCCAACTCCTGCGCCAGTGATTTCATCATCAGCATTACCCCACCTTTTGATGCCGCGTAGTTAATATGCCCTGCCCAGGGAATTAATTCATGCACACTGCTCATACAGATAATTTTACCCAACGATTGTGAAACTTCCGGCCTTGATCCACGCCTTACAAACTCCCTTACTACTGCCTGAGCGCATAAAAATTGTCCCGTTAAATTTACATCCAATACAAACTGCCAATCAGCCAAAGTCATGTCTAAAAATTTAGCATCTTTCTGCAGGCCCGCATTGTTTACCAAAATATCTACTGTGCCGAATTTTTCTACTGCTGCTACGACCATTGCATCTACCTGTTCCTTTTTACTTACGTCTGCTTTAACGGAAATAGCATTTCCGCCACCGTTAATTATTTGCTGTACTGTTTCCTCTGCACTGGTGGCGTTGCCAATAAAATTCACTACAACATTGGCACCGGCAGCAGCCAGTTCCAGTGCTGTTGCTTTTCCTATTCCACTACTGGCACCTGTTACAATAGCGGTTTGCCCATCTATTCTTATTTGGTTTTTATGCATAATGATCTATTTGATTCAATTGATTTCAAAAACATTGTTCCAGCCGCCATATTTATTTACTACCCGCCATGGATTGGCAACATCCTCCACCCAATAATCATTGTCAACAAAAAATTTATACTCATATCTTCCATTGGATAGCACAGGTATTGTTACATACCAAACATTACTTTTTGCTGGCTTTAGTACTATTTCGTTTGTCTTCCAGTTGTTGAAAGAAGCTACCAAAGAAACACTCAATTTTGCATAAGGCAGGTGGATATAAAAAGTGATTTGTTTTCTTTCTCTGGATACTATGGGGTTATCTTCTTTAAACTGGATGTCTTCCTCATTCATCACAGCGTATACGGAAATCTTAGGATGGAGTCTTCCGTGCCCCTGTCTTGCAGTATCATATATAGGTAACGGGCTGGCCGTTTTTAATAACACCTGGCGAATTTCGTTAGCAGTTAACAGCGGATTGGCTTCCAGCATTTGAGCGGCTACACTGCTTACAATGGGGGCTGCAAATGAAGTCCCGTCTACATGTATATAATGTGGTGTAATAAATTTTTCTTTCCAGAAAATCTTTTTTACTTCTTTCCATATTTTTTCCTTTCCGTCAAACAAACTAATATGTTCTTCTTTCAGCAGTACAGCATTATTTTGAATGATGGCCTGCATGTAATCTTCATTCTCCAAAGACTGAAATAATATCTTCGCTTTCTTTTGTAATGGCGCACCCGGCAACATGGGTGCCGGTAAAAAAATGGCATTGCTGATAAGGTCAGGCTTTGAAAAACCATCTACCGTAATACCATAATTGCTATGGTACAAAATAATATCGCCGTCTAATTTATTGTTATCATCCAGGCCTCCAACTGCTACAACATGCAGCCCGCTTGCCGGTGGTACAATGGCTCCTTCTAAATTATTCCCCACTGCTGCCACTACCAGCACATCAGCCTTAAATAAATCCTCTGCCAGTTGATTGATGCTGCTTGTATCCATAGACTCTTCCACATCGCCACCAATAGAAAGATTGGTTATCCTGATATTATATTGTTTATGATTATCCTTAACCCATTGTAATGCTTTGGAAATATTTTTATCAGTAATTTTCCCCTGCTCATTTGCCGTTTTTATCAAAACAAGCTTTGCCTTGTTGGCAATGCCTTTGTATAAACCGCTGCTTAAACTTCCATTACCTGCACACACCGCCGTAGTCATAGTGGCGTGCTCTGCGTTAGCCTGTATGATTTCAAAATACATTATATCATTGTTACAGTCGGTGATGTCAATTACTTTTATCACCCTGTCTTTAAAATCAGGATGCAGGTAAAAGTTGCTGTCAATAATACAAATAGTAACGCCTTCGCCTGTAAAAAATTCATCCGCATTCAATCTTGCAGCAATGGGTAAAATATAAAAATTGAGATGGTTTAGTTTGTAGGCCTCTAACGAAGTTCCTGAAGCCCGGTAAGGATGATAAGTAATGGCTTCAAATTCATCAAAACACCGTCCGCAAATGCCCTGTTTTGTTTCCCATTCAGGAAAAGAGGTTTTGATAGTACTGATAATATCAGCTTCGTAAGACGGATGAAAACTATGCACAAGCTTTCTATGCCGCAACTCACAAATCGGGCAAATTTCATATTTAGTTTCAAACTTTATCTTGTTTACAGCCTGCATGGTATTTTACTTAGAGATAATTACATCAACTTAGTCTTTCATGTTAATACGGTTTTTCTCTTAATAACTTACAGTATTGACTTAATAAATTCAGCAATCCTGAAAGCATTGGCGGCTATTGTTAAAGATGGATTATATGCACCGCAGCTTGGGAAAAAAGAAGCATCCGCCACAAATACATTTTGCACATGGTGCAGCCTGCAGTTTACATCCAAAACAGAAGTAGCTGAATTATTACCGAAGCAAAGTGTTCCGCATTGATGGCTTACACCGCTTATACCTAAATCGTATCCGCCCCATATGATTTGCTCAAGGCGTCTATCAACATTGCCTACATCATTCATTATTTTTTTAAGCCGTAATTTCAATTGCTCGAATGATTGCACATTATTTGCCTCCCGGTGATAGGTTAGTTTTATGCGGCCGTCTTTTGTAATTTGCACATTGTTACTTTGTTGTGGCACATCTTCGGTGCTCAACCAAAAGTCAATGGCATGTTGTGCAATGTAACCAGCATCTTTACCTTCAAAAACTGCGGGCGGGTTCCAGGTATAAGTAGCAGGGTCATTCTTCCCCATTAATTGTATTTCACCCATCGGGTGTGGGTAAGCATCATCGCCCCAATAATAATCACCAATGCAAAAGTATTTTTGAAATGCGGCATCGTTAAACTTGTCGGGTGTAAAGGCAATCATGCAACCATTGATGTGTGCCATATAGTTTTTACCAACCAATCCATTATGGTTTCCAAGTCCTGCCGGATGAGTGATTGAGGCAGAGCGCAATAATAATACAGCAGAATTAATGGCCCCTGCTGCAATGATGACCATGCTACAGTCATAGTTTATCTTTTCACCATTTTTCTCAACACATACTGTTGTTACTTCATTACCTGCTTTGTTAGTTTCCAATTTATAAGCAAAAGCATTGGTTATTAGTTGCACATTACTGTTTTTAAGTGCAGGCCTGATGCCGAGAACATGCGCATCTGATTTACTTTCCGTTGGGTCAGGAAATCCATCAAAATTCCCAAGCACTATTGGTGCGTCCTTTGTATTATCATCTTCCGTAAGCTTTACAGCTAAAGGAATTGGATAGGCTTTTACGCCAGTCTTTTTTACATTGTCAAACAATTCTTTTGTAAAAGGTTCAACC
>JBBQTL010000171.1:0-13000 GCA_038213285.1 Chitinophagales bacterium | reverse complement strand
ACCCTGCTATGAAGTGCCCTGTTTTTATCCTCCTTATGTCCATCCTATGTGGCAGTGTATCTGCACAAAAAGATGTTCCTGCCTATGGCAAAATAGATAAAGCCGATCTTGAAATGAAAGCATGTGCCTTTGATGATGCAGCAGAGGCAATGGTTTTATTTGATGTAGGAGAAGTTTTCGGCAATCTGAATTTACAATCCACCACCAGTATACTAAGAACAGAATTCGCAAGACATGTAAGAATAAAGATATTGACCGACAAGGGACTCTCCCAGGCAAATGTTAAGATTCGGTATTATTCTGATCACAACGTAGAAGACATCAAAAACATTTCTGCACAAACGATCAATCTCGATGCATCGGGAAATATTGTTTACACAAAGGTTGAAAAGAGCCTCATTTATCGTAAAAAACTCAACAAGCGTTATTCTGAAGTGATATTTGCTTTTCCGGAAGTTAGAAAGGGAAGCATTATTGAGTATAAATATGTGGATGCTGCAGATCAGTTGAATGCATTAAAAAACTGGTATTTTCAAAGATCCATTCCGGTAAGGCTAAGCCGTTATACAATGGATTTTCCAAAAGAATTATTGGTAACAGCTACCCAAAAAGGTGGTTTGAATACGGTGAAAGTGGAGGCAAAAGAAGATTACCGCAATATAAAGACTTACACCATGAGGAATATTCCTGCACTCAGGGATGAGGCTTATATCACTTGCGACGAAGATTATATGCAACAGGTACTTCCTCTTTTACAGACTGTAGACTTTCCGGGACAACCTAGTAGAAGCATGTTGCGCACCTGGCCGGGCATTATAAAAGAATTAATGGAAGATGAAGACTTCGGCATTCAGTTAAAACGAAATATTCCCCGCACCAGTGACCTGGATGCTTTGCTCGAAAAAATTACAGACCCTTATAAAAAGATGTTGATCATTCATGACTATGTTAGAAAAAACATGCAATGGAACGAGTTCACCGGAATATGGGCGTTTGATGGTGTAAAGTCTGCCTGGAAAGATAAAAAAGGTACTTCCGGCGAAATAAACCTGATACTGGTAAACTTGTTAAAAGATGCGGATTTAAATGTACACCCGGTGTTGGTAAGTACCCGGGAAAATGGCAGGGTGAATACAGGCCTTCCAGGCATTGCTCAATTTGACAAAGTAATGGCCTATGTAGAAATAAACAGTAAACCCTATGTATTGGATGCAACCGATAAATATACCCCGGCAAATTTAATACCCTACGATGTGTTGTATTCAGAAGGCCTGGTGATTGAAAAACTAAGCACATATGAATGGGGCTGGAAGACATTGTGGAACGAAAAAAGAACGTTTACAAATCTTACCGCCTTAAATGTTGATATTGATGATAAGGGAGTAATGAAAGGAAATGCCAATATTTTATCATCAGAATATAGTCGCCTTGAAAGGATGCCGGTCTTAAAAAAAGGGAAACAAAATTTTATTGAAACATTCTTTGCTACCAGGAATGCAGCTTTTACATTTGATAGCCTCTATTTTGAAAATGAAGAAACGGATACCTTACCGCTAATTCAAAATTTAAGTTTTACCGGTAAAACCAGTTCCTCAGGTGACTATCATTATTTTTCTGCCAACCTGTTTTCAGGTCTCGAAAAAAATCCTTTTATTGCTGACGATCGTTTTTCAGATATCTTTTTTGGCGCCAATCAGAAATATATCATCACCGGCCGTTTTACCATTCCTCCAGGTTACCAGTTTGATGAGTTGCCTAAGAATACAAAAATGAGAACACCTGATAGTAGCATCATTTTTACAAGGTTAATGCAGGTGAATGACAATGAGGTTTCACTGAGAATACAACTGGACATTAACAAGCCATTTTACCCGGCTGATGAATATCCAGAATTCAAGGAATTTTACAAACGACTTTTTGAGATGCTGAACGAACAGGTTGTATTTAAGAAAAAGTAAATAAGGTTTTAAAGAAAGTATATTCGTTTTATGAAACTACCATTTTTGCTATTTGTTTTTATTAGTATAACGTATGTTTCAATAGGTCAAAAAGGAGTTCCTGCATTTGGTAAAATTGAACTATCAGATTTTGATTTTAAAGATTGCTCATTTGACCCCGGTGCCGAAGCATACAAACTGATTGACTGGGGCAAAATGTATTATACGCGTAGTATCAACGACCCTTACTCGTTTACGCCTATGTTTGAACGAAGGGTACGTATCAAGATATTAAAACCATCCGGACTATCTTATGCCAATTTAACCATCCCGTTTTATACTAAAAATAATGAAGAAAAAATAACCGGCGTTGATGCCTGTACCTATAATTGGACGGAAGATAAAAAAATAAAAAAATCAATCGTTTCTCGAAGTGCCATTTATAAAAGACAGGTCAATAAGCAGTATAGTGAAATGATCGTTGTTTTTCCGGAGGTAAAAGTAGGCAGTGTTATAGAATACAAATACCGGGTGCAACGCAAATCAATGGCAGATATAAAAGACTGGTATTTTCAAAGCAACATACCTACCAGGTTTAGCGGTTACCAGGTTAATATTCCCTTGCTGTTTCATTTTGCGATTCAGCCCTTAACGGTCGATTCGCTTGAAATAAAGGAAACAAAGTTTACAGATCGGTTACTAATAAAGGGAGCTGTAGTAAACAATACTATCCTGCAGAAAAATTACACCATGCACCACCTGCCCGGTGTACGCAATGAGCCCTATATGAGTTCTGCCAGGGATTATCTTCAAAGATTATCTTTCCAGTTATCTGAGATTGACTACGGAAATGGCAGTGTATTAAATATCCGTACCGACTGGGAAGATGTAGTAAGTGAGCTGATGACCGACCGTGATTTTGGCGGACAGATAAACAGGAAACCAACCCTGGCTTACGATATGATCATCGCAGCAAAAAAACTGGAAAGCATTGAAAAGCGGATGGCGTTTGTATATAATTACTTAAAATCAACGGTTCAATGGAATGGCAGGGAAACCATTTATAGCTACGATGGTATAAAAGCGGCTTTTCAAAATAAGACCGGTAGCAGTGCGGACATTAACCTGTTGCTAATTTCCTTGTTGAACCACGCAGGAATTGAAGCGATACCCATCCTGTTTAGTACCAGAGACAATGGGTTGGTCAATACAGCACTCCCATTCATCAACCAGTTTAATACAGTGATGGCATTTGTACCGGATAAAAATAAATATTTTGTGTTGGATGCTGCCGACCAGTATTCAACATATCATTTAATGCCTGCAAAAATTGTTAATTCAAAAGGTTTTATCGTGGAAAATAGTTCAGGACGTTGGCTCGATATTGTTGACACACTGAATAAGTATAAAGTAATTACTGCCACGAGGGGAGCAATTGATAGCAATGGAACGATGAAAGGAGATGTATTAATTACAGGCAGCGGCTATGCCCGTAAACAGCATTGCGAAAACTGGTTATCCGGCAAAGAAAAATTTAACCCGAATGACTTAACCAGCGGGAACGAAATAATAGAAATGAATGAAGCCTCTGTTCATAATCTTACAAACGACAGTTTGCCATTGGAGAAAACACTACGGTATACCATGGCGCTAAACAATACCGGTGAACTTTATTATTTTAAACTAAACCCCTTTTCTGAACTGGAAAACAACCGGTTTATTGCCAACGAAAGACGCACCGATATTGATTTTGGCTTTCAGCAGGATTACTCAGTCTATGGCAACTATGTGATTCCGGAAAATCTTATTTTTGAAGAACTGCCTCAAAATATTTCATTGATCATGCCCGACACCAGTATCATCTTTAAACGATACATCAGCACAGATAATAATTCATTGAATGTAAGAATGTCGGTAGAATTCAAACGATCTTATTACACTGCTTCGGAGTATCCCGCATTTGCAGCTTTCAATAAATTATTATTTTCCAAACTCGATGAACCCGTCATTTTAAAAAAGAAAAAACTTTTATGAAAACGATCTGTACAACAATAATTTTCTTACTACTGTTGATAAGCAGTTTTGCACAGAATAAAATCTACGACGCTTCAACCATACCGGAAGAACTAAAGAAAAATGCCTATTCAGTAGTCAGGGAAGAGCGGATTGCATTTGAAGTAAAGTCGGTTGAAAAGGCGACTTATAAAGTTCATAGGGTAGTTACCATTTTAAATGAAAATGGTAAAGATGAATTGGAGTTTCATGAGTTTGCTGACCAGTTCATATCCCTCGAAGCTGTTTCCATACAATTGTATGATGGCAAGGGAATTGCACAAAAAAAATACAAAAAATCGGATTTGTCAATGCAAACAAATGGCGAAGGTTTGGTGCCGGATGGCAAGGTTTATTTTATTAAAATACCGGTATCCATTTTTCCGGTTACCATGCAGGTTGATTACGAACTAAAATTCAATGGCTTACTCAATTATCCCCGCTACCAGGTTCAAATGCCCGAGCAATCTGTGGAAAATTCTGTTTATACAGCATCAGTACCAGCAGATCTTGATCTGCGGTACAAGGCAAAAAATACGGCTATTGCACCAGTAACAACCGATGATGGAAAGGTAAAAACATATACCTGGACAATAAAAAACCTGTCGGCTCTTGAATACGAGGCTGGTAGTGTAAGCTATGAAAGCAGGTACCCGCATATTTTAATATCGCCCAATAAATTTGAACTGGATGGATACCAGGGAGATATGAGTACCTGGGAAAATTTTGGAAAATGGTATGGCTCGCTGGCTAAAAACACCGACAATTTAACCGGGGAAAGAAAGTTTTTCTTCCAGGAATTGGTTAAAAATGCGACTAATGAGCGTGAAAAAATCAGTATCATTTACAAATATCTCCAGTCCAATTGCAGGTATGTGCTGATAGCCCTTGGCATTGGCGGATTTAAACCATTTGAAGCTGATTTTGTTGATAAAAAGAAATACGGGGACTGTAAGGCATTAAGCAATTATACCCAGGCCTGCTTAAGTGCGGTTGGTATAAAAAGTTACCAGGCACTGATCAATGCAACTTATAATAAGGAACCTGTTGATCCCAATTTCCCCAACAATGAGTTCAACCATGTGATACTTTGCGTTCCCTTACAAAAAGATTCCATCTGGCTGGAATGCACCAGTAATATTAGTGAATTTGGCGTGTTAGGAAATTTTACAGAAAACAGGAATGCACTGCTTATTACAGAGAATGGCGGCAAACTGGTAGCCACTCCAAAAAGTCAAGCTTCAGATAATATGTTTATTTCCAGTTCAACGATCGATATGGAAATGGAAGGCTCGGGTAAAGTGAATGTTACGCTAAACACCACCGGCGAATATAAAGATGACCTGTTAAATTATATCGGTAATCAAAAAAGTGATGATCAAAAAAACTTTCTCGTTAATTATATCGGTTACATGCTACCGGATGAGTTTGCAATAAATTATGACAAGGCAGATAACCCCGCTACTGCAACCATGGCCATGAGCATCAGTAAAATTCCGGAGTTTACTGCCGGAAAAAAAATGTTCCTGAATCCCCGGATTTACAAAATCTGGAATACTTCCTTACCCAAGGCCGAAAACCGCACACAGGATTTTTATTTCCAACACCCATTTATAAAAACAGATACCACCATGTATAAATTACCGGAAGGATTTGTAATTGAAACATTGCCCAAACCAAAGAATATTGCATTTGAATATGGCAGTTTTACCAGTTCTTATGAATATGATGAAAGTAAAAAGACCATTCGTTCTGTTGCAAGCCTTGTATTAAATCAATATAAAATACCTGCCGCTAAATACTTAGCCACCAAAAATTTCTTTAATGATGTATTGGGAGAATACACGGAAAAGATTGTGATAAAAAAGTTGTGATGATGTGAGGGATGAATGATGAGTCAATGTCGTTTACTTAGCGCTTTATTTTTCACGCAAAGACGCAAAGACGCAAAGGAATAAAATAAGCCGCAAAAAAAATTACAAAATCAGCTTTGCGTCTTTGCATCTTTTTTTCTTTGCGTGAAAAATTTCTTAAGTCAACGACATTGAATGATGAGTGATGAATGATGAGTGATGAATGAGGGATGAATGATGAATGATGAGTAATGAGTAGTGAGGGTGGCGGGTAGATGTTGGTATGAAGTATGGCTATCGATGAATTGCCCCGCCCTTCAGGGCGGGGTTAAGGTGATTTTATACAAGTTTTTGGCTTTAGCCAAACTGCTCTTCTGCTTATTGCTCTTTTTATTATCTATATAAGCCCAATCCTAAATGCCGGGCAAGTAAAAAAAATCATTTGAAAGCTAGGCATTTAAATCACACCGTACAAACTCCCACCCTTTTCAAATAACCGGTCAATCTTTTTTTCCGTGGCCGGATCCACTTCAACAGGTGGTGCATGATGCGGCTTTATCCTGGCATCAAAAACCAGGGGGCCTTTGCAACCCCAATGTTTATTTTCGGTAAATGTATCAATGCCATGCAAATCATGCGAAGGATTGCAGCGGGTGAACACCACCCATAAAAAATTCCGCAGGCTATCACTTACAAAATCTGAATTGTCACAAATGATCAGCATGGGGACTGTTTGCAATTCGGTAAGATAATTTTTTAACTGCTCATCCAGTTGGTTCAATTCAACTCTTGCGGCGGCATAATCGCTGAAAGCTTTTGCCTGCAAGGCAATTACACCCGGCATTACTATCGTGGGATTTTCAAAATGGGATAAACCTTTCATGCAGGCAGGTATATCTGTTGCAAGGTCCCTTACCGTTTCTCCATAAGCTGCCAAAACTACCTTGCTGCCACTATTGAGCGATTCCCCTGAATAATCCAGCGTGTCGATGGTTGTATTAGTATAGAAATGGATGTCTCTTTTAAGATTGATTCGTTGTAAAATATATTGAAAAAACGCCCCAATATTTGTTGTACTAAGTTTGTTTGTTTCGTCGGCAGTTATGAATAAAAATTTTGCGAGGCTTAATTGTCCCGTCCCCAGGATATGGTTGGCGATGGTCAATATTTCTGACGGCTGTTTTGCCGGTGCATAAGGCGTGTACCGCTCACTGCCGATGGCTAACAACAAGGGATGAACGCCTGCAGCATCCACCGCATGTACTTCTTTTAACCCGGGTATCTCAGCCTGTATGGCGCCGCCGGTCATCTCATGTATTAACTGTCCAAAGCTGGTATCTTCCTGTGGTGGTCGCCCTACTACGGTAAAAGGCCAGATGGCATTTTGCCTGGCAAATACCTTATGCACTTTCATCAATGGAAAGTCATGCGTTAAACTGTAATAACCCAGGTGATCACCAAAAGGACCTTCGGGTTTATTCTCCCCCGGGTACACTTCCCCGGTAATTACAAAATCAGCATCGGTGCTGATACAGTAACCGTCTACATAAGTATACCGGAATCTTCTGTTGCCCAACACACCGGCAAATGTCATTTCACTAATGCCTTCAGGTAAGGGCATTACTGCACTTACACTATGGGCCGGGGGACCGCCTGCAAATACACTCACTTTGAGCGGCAATCCTTTTTTATTAGCCTTGGTTTGATGTACACCGATACCCCTGTGCAACTGGTAATGTAACCCAATCTCTTTATTAAACTCATAGGCATTGCCTGATAGCTGGATGCGATACATTCCAAGGTTGGCATTCATAATGCCGGGTTGCTCAATATCTTCCGTGTACACTTGTGGAAGCGTAACAAAGGCGCCGCCATCCATTGGCCAATGTTGTATTTGGGGAATATCCGCTACCTGTATTTGCTGAAATAGCGCAGGTTTGTTAATAGGATTTTTTAAGGGCAATGCTTTAAGAGCGACAAGGCCTGCATTAAAATTGTTGATGGGATGTTTGATGGCTTTAACCGGATCATTTTTTAAAGCAATCAATTGCTGAACCAAACCAAGCGTTTCCCTGAATATGAATTTGCTTCGTTCCTGTGTGCCAAAAATATTGGATGCCGCCCTGAATTTACTACCCTTCACATTTTCAAACAATAATGCCGGCCCCCCGGCCTCATACATACGCAAATGAATGGCCGCCATTTCCAAATAAGGATCCACGGATTCCTTTATACGAATAAGCTGACCATTTTTTTCAAGATCATTTAAACAAGCTTCCAACGATTTATATGCCATTCTTTACAGTTTCAGTACAAATGTAAAACACTAAAACGGGAGAAAGGTTGTAATAATGAATGATGAGTGAAGAGTGATGAGTAATGAGTGATGAGTGATGAGTGAGTCGTGAGTCCTGAGTAATGAGTAATGAATTATGAGTGAGAATGATGAGTGATGAATGATGAATAATGAGTATTGAATAACGAATGTTGAATAATGAACGGCAATGAAATATTGTATTAAAAGATGTACAGCAAGAAGTAAAGTCTTCACCACTTTTAGAGGCAAGTATCAACCATCAAACCTTCAACCCTCAACCTTCAACCTTCAACCTTCAAACCCTCAACCTTCAACCTTCAACCATCAACCTTCAACCTTCAACCATCAACCTTCAACCATCATCTTTGCATCAATATACATTCGCCGGGCAGCCTGTTTTGCTATTGCCATTACCAAATCTTGGAGACAACCTAAAACTTACCCCTACACCAGTAAAGTAATACCAGTCCTTACTATCCGGGTTACCTCTTTTTACACCAGCAGCAGGATAAGCCGTGGCGTTTCCTTTATTTTCATCACCCCTGAAAGCAAGCTGCACTGCTCGTTGCCCGTTATTTACCAATAGCAAGGCTTCGTCGGCATAGGTGGTACTTACATCGTCTAAATAATCAGAAAATGTTTTACGCAGGCCAAATTCAAAGCGAACCCGTATATTTTCGGAAAGTGATAATTTTACGCCGGCTCCGAAAGGTAAAGCCATTTGAGTCAGGGTATATTTGGTTCTTCCCTGGTAAAACCCCTGCCCTTCTGTACCCAGTGGCTGTAGAAATATTTTTCTGCCGGCAGAATCTAAGGTAGAAGGATTATAATGAAAAGCGGATATTCCGCCAAAAACAAATGGAGTCAAAAATTTTTCGTACGAATTCAAAAGGTCATATTCCAAACCAAGGTGAACATCCGTTACAGGAGATGAAAAACTAAGATTACGATTTGCATTTACCAGGCTCTTTCTGTCATCGCCACTTATTTTACCAAAAGTAATATTACCTCTTACATACAGTTTTTCTGTAATTTCAAAAAGGCCGCCAATACCAAAAGCGGCATTCGCCTGTTGAAATGTAAATTTTTTAGACTGAAGATCGCCCTGGTAATTACTGATGCCTCCAAACAAAGTAAGATGGAGATTTTGAGCTTTTGCAGATGTAAAACTCATTAAAATGAAGGTACAAAAGATGAATCGTTTCATAGAATTAAATTATTTCGGATATTATACAAAAACCATTCCTATAATGATTAAACTGAATCAAACGATTTTAAAATTAAAAAAGTATCTATTGTAAAAAATAATTAATATGCGTGCAATAGCCGCTGAGATTGGTTTTTATCTATTCCGTTTCGAACCGGGCTCCTCCATTGAAAGTCTATTGCCTTGTAGGCAAAGGCCTCGGCCCAATGTCATTTAGTTAAGGATTTGAATTGCCCCGTCCGCCGCGGCGGACGGGATTAAACTGGGCAATATAAAGTACGGCTTTAGCCTAAGGAATAATTTGGCTAAAGCCGGTAAGAGAATAATATCACTTATCACCGCCCTAAAGGAGCGGTGCAATTCAAAAAGTTTGCTTAGCTAAATAACATTGGGCCGCGGCCTGTTCCTACTGCACAAAATTAGCCGGCTTACAAATTAGCTACCGATATTTAGTTCACCGTAACATTCCGAATGGGTGCTTACTAATATTTTCTGTCTTCTTTTGATACGAAGGCAAAAGAATTTCTCTTTTTTATCAATGCTCCTGTTAGTTTACAAAATATATAATACTACATTAGCTAAACAGTTCAGGAATCCCGATTGCTTATTAACCTATTTTATACTTTCATGCAACAATTTATTCTTGCTTTAGACCAGGGAACTACCAGCTCCAGGGCCATCGTATTTGACCAGAACGGATTAATTGTTTCGATGGCGCAAAAAGAATTTACTCAAATTTTTCCCCAACCTGGCTGGGTAGAGCACGATCCCAACGAAATTTGGAGTACTCAATTGGGAGTAGCCGCGGAAGCCATCAGCAAGGCAGGCCTCTCTGTAAAAGATATTGCAGCAGTGGGTATTACCAACCAAAGAGAAACGGTGGTGGTGTGGGAAAGGGCTACCGGTAAGCCTGTGTACAATGCAATTGTATGGCAGGATAGAAGAACATCCTCTTTTTGTGAAGCATTAAAAGCAAAGGGCATGGACCCGTTGATACAACAAAAAACAGGTTTGATAATAGATGCCTATTTTTCCGCCACCAAAGTAAAATGGATATTGGAAAATGTACCTGGAGCAAGGGAAAAAGCGGACCAGGGGGCATTGTGTTTTGGCACCATCGACACCTGGCTTTTATGGAACTTAACCAAAGGAAAAGTACATGCCACGGATGTTTCCAACGCATCCAGAACAATGTTATGTAATATCCACACGCTTGAATGGGATGCTGATTTATTGGAAATATTTGGTGTACCTGCCACCATGTTGCCGCAAATACGCAGCAGCAGCGAGGTGTACGGATATACGCAGAATATTTTATCGGCACATAATATTCCCATTGCCGGAATGGCCGGCGACCAGCAATCCGCCTTGTTCGGGCAAATGTGTACGCAACCCGGAATGGTAAAAAACACGTATGGCACAGGATGCTTCATGCTGATGAATACCGGGGAAAAGCCGGTGACTTCCACCAATAATTTACTTACCACGGTAGCGTGGAAAGTAAACGGCGTTACCCATTATGCATTGGAAGGAAGTGTTTTTATTGCGGGGGCAATCGTACAGTGGCTAAGGGATAGCCTGGGTATCATTAAATCATCCGCTGAAGTAGAAACACTGGCCTGCCAGGTAAGTAATAGTGAAGGCGTGTATGTAGTACCGGCATTTGCTGGTCTCGGGGCACCACATTGGATACAAGATGCAAGAGGCACCATTACCGGTTTAACAAGAGGATCAACGGCTGCACATATTGCCCGGGCGGCCCTTGACAGCATCGCCTTTCAAACAATGGATGTATTAAAAGCAATGGAGGCAGATTCCAATATTTCAATAAAAGAACTTAGAGTGGATGGTGGCGCTACCGTTAATAATCTATTGATGCAGTTCCAGGCCGACATTATGAATACGATGGTGGTAAGACCGGTGATAACTGAAACCACCGCATTGGGTGCAGCTTACCTGGCCGGGCTGGCGGTTGGTTACTGGGAAAATATGGAATCCATACAAGATCAGTGGCAGGTAGATAAAAAATTCAGCCCCCTGATGGATGAAGGTACGAGAATCAACATGTCGAAAGACTGGCACCGGGCGGTAAAAGCTGCCAAGGCATGGGCGGAGGGATAGGTTAATTGAGAATTAGGAATTGGGAATTGGGAATTAAAAATTAAAAATTAAAAATTAAAAATTGTGTTCCGGGAATTTCCTTTTATTTTTTATTTAAATCTCCATCTCATTCCAGTATACGGATGAAGCAAATGAAAGAGCGATCGTGGACTGCAGCATTTAAAATCAACCATCAACCACTAACCATCAACCTTCAACCATAATCATCCTTTGACAATGTTCAAGGATTAGACCAAGTTGTTTATTAGAGAATAAATGACAATGTGGAAGAACAAATGTTTAATAAAGCTACACTGTACCGCCTCCTCTACTTCTGAGAGGAGGGAGGGAGGAGAGGCTTTCAACCATCACCAACCAACCACCGACGATCAACACTATGATGGACAGGCAAAAAATGTTAGCGCAGATAGAAGAGGTTCCGGAATGGGATATCATCATTATAGGAGGAGGGGCTACGGGACTGGGTGCTGCAGTAGATGCAGCTTCGAGAGGGTATAAAACTTTATTGGCAGAACAGGTTGATTTTTCAAAGGGCACTTCCAGCAGGAGTACAAAACTGGTACATGGTGGCGTGCGTTACCTGGCCCAGGGCAATTTTAAAATGGTGAGCGAAGCCTTAAGGGAAAGAGGATTACTATTAAAAAACGCACCGCATGTTTGCCACAATTTATCGTTTATCATCCCCTCCCTGCATTGGTGGCAAAAATGGTATTATGGTATTGGCCTTACTATTTATGAAGTATTGTCGGGTAAGTTAAGTTTGGGTAAAACAAGGTTACTAAGTAAAAAAACCACCCGGCAATTAATACCGGCCATTTCATCCAAAAACCTGAGCGGAGGGGTACTTTACCAGGATGGACAATTTGATGATTCAAGGTTGGCCATTAACCTGGCGCAAACCGCTGAAGAACAGGGAGCCACCGTCATCAATTATTGCAAACTCACTGCGCTTACCAAGACGGGAAAACGCATTACCGGCGTAGTATTACAGGATATGTTGACGGGTAAAACACTTTCCATCAACTGCAAATCCGTCATTAATGCCACGGGTATTTTTACCGACCAGGTGATGCAACAGGATAATCCTGACCACAAGCCAATCGTAACGCCATCACAGGGTGTACACATTGTGGTGGATGCCCGTTTTTTTCCGGGAAAACAGGCAATGATGATACCTAAAACCGATGATGGAAGAGTATTGTTTGCGGTGCCCTGGCACGACAAGGTAGTATTGGGAACAACCGATACACCGGTAAATGATATTTCATTAGAACCACGGCCCTTGCCCGTTGAAATTGATTTTATCCTCCAGCATATTAATCGTTACCTGACTACCGACATCCGGCCCGGTGATGTAAAGAGTGTATTCGCCGGACTACGGCCATTAATAAAAGTAAAAGGGAAAAAAATGACTTCCATTTTACCCCGCGACCATACCACCATTGTGTCAGACAGTGGACTGGTAACCATTACGGGGGGCAAATGGACCACTTACCGAACCATGGGTAAGCAT
>JBBQTL010000170.1:0-13136 GCA_038213285.1 Chitinophagales bacterium | reverse complement strand
ATCAGTGGCCGACGCGATATTTTGCTCGATGTTTCACAAAAAAGTATTGATCTTGATTTTGATGGTTTGATGATAGAAAGTCATATTGATCCTGATAATGCATGGAGCGATGCAAAGCAACAAATTACGCCTGAGCGTTTGGCTGAAATGCTGGATGCTTTAATCTGGCGTTCTGAAAATACCGACAAGCAGGAATTTATAACTGCGTTGGCTACACTAAGAGAACAAATCAATCATGTGGATGATGAATTATTATCGTTGATTGGTCAAAGAATGAAAATTGCAGATAAAATCGGAGAGTATAAAAGAGCCAATAACATCACCATTTTACAAACCAACCGCTGGAATGATATATTGCAAAAGGCATTTAAAAAAGGGGAAGCTTTAGGTTTAAGCCAGGAGTTTATCACCAAGTATTTTGATGCTGTACACTTGGAAAGCATCAACCACCAGAACAAGGTGATGAATAGTTAAGCCGAAATTCAGGGCATTGGATACTTGCCCGGTATAATTTTTTTGAATAATTTTTATCTATCAATAAGTGGGAATTAAAAAAGTTGAAAATCAGTTTTCCGAAAAATCTGTTGCTTATTATTTTGATGCAGACTTCTCTTACCTGGAGCAGATTGTTTCTAAAGAAAATACAATTCTCATAACCGATGCAAATGTTTTCAAAAATCAGCCGGAAAAATTTGTCGGATGGAAGACAATTGTAATAAAACCCGGGGAAGAATTTAAGCAGCAAGCGGCGGTTGATTATATTTTTGAACAATTGATAGCTTATGAAGCTGATCGTAAAACTTTTATAGTAGGGATAGGCGGAGGGGTAGTTACTGATATTACAGGCTATGCTGCAAGCGTATATATGCGGGGGCTAAAGTTTGGCTTTGTTCCTACTACTATTTTAGCAATGGTGGATGCATCTATTGGCGGAAAGAACGGAGTGGATGTAGGTATCTATAAAAATTTAGTGGGGCTTATAAAGCAGCCTGAATTTTTGTTGTTTGATTACGCTCTTTTGCAAACACTGCCACAGCCGCATTGGATAAATGGTTTTGCCGAAATAATAAAACACGCCTGTATAAAGGATGCGGATTTATTTGCAATGCTGGAGAAGGAAACCTTAGAAAATTTCAAGTCTGATAAAAGCAAGTTGGGGGCATTGATAGAAAAAAATGTGCAGATAAAAACTACCGTAGTATTAAAGGATGAATTTGAAAACGGTGATAGAAGGCTCCTCAATTTTGGCCATACCCTGGGTCATGCGATTGAGAATATCCATGAGTTACTCCACGGCCACGCAATCAGTATTGGCATGGTGGCAGCTTGCGCTATTTCAGCATCCATCAATCATTTTAATACCAATGAAAAGGAAAGGGTAATCAGCCTCATTGAAAAATATCATCTTCCTTTACATCTGAAGTTTGACTATGGAAAAATTTTTGAGATAATGAAGATGGATAAAAAAAGAGCAGGTAATGAAATGAATTTTGTGTTACTCAATAAAATTGGTGAAGCGGTTATCCGGCCAATTCCCATTAACCAGTTGAAAGAATTAATCAATCAAAGTTTATAAGGTGATCGTAACAGTAAGCCCTGGTAAAATATCAGGAACAATCAATGCACCCGCTTCCAAAAGCTCAATGCAAAGAGCCTGTGCCGCTGCATTGCTGCACGAAGGAGTAACGAATATTATGAACCCCGGCAACAGCAATGATGATCTTGCGGCTATCGGTGTAATAAAGAATTTAGGTGCTATAATAAAAGCAGCCGGCGATGATCAATTAACAATTGAAAGCAGCGGGGTAAAGCCTGTTTCAGGTGAAATGAATTGTGGCGAAAGCGGTTTAGGGATCAGGATGTTTGCACCCATTGCCGCACTGAGTAGTGAAGAAATAGTGATTAGCGGGAGCGGAAGTTTATTAAATAGACCGATGGATTTTTTCGATGATATATTCCCTCAGCTTGGAATTGAAATAGTATCGAACAAAGGCAAACTACCAATAAAAATAAAAGGGCCTTTACAACCTGCGGATATTACCATTGACGGATCGCTGAGTTCACAGTTTTTAACAGGATTGCTGATGGCTTACGGTAAGGCTACTACGAAACCTGTTACCATTACAGTTATCAATTTAAAAAGTAAACCCTATATCGATCTTACATTGCAGGTGATGAAACATTTTGGTTATAATGTTATCAACAATAATTACGCTTCTTTTGTAATTCATCCGGCAACCGAACCAATCAATCAGCCTGTCATCTATACTGTTGAAGGTGATTGGAGCGGCGCTGCTTTTCTATTGGTTGCAGGGGCCATTGCAGGGGAAATAGCCGTAAAGGGATTGGATGTTTTTTCAACACAGGCAGACAAGGCAGTATTGCAGGCTTTAACGATGTGTGAAGCAGTGATGACGATCCAGGAAAACCAAATTGTAATAGGACCTGGAAAATTGAAAGCATTTCATTTTGATGCCACCGATTGCCCGGATCTCTTTCCTCCTTTGGTAGCATTAGCGGCTTATTGCGATGGCACTACTGTGATCGAGGGGGTTGGTCGTTTGGCACATAAGGAAAGTAACCGGGGCCTTACCTTGCAGCAGGAATTTGGTAAAATGGGTATTGAAATAATCTTGCAGGATGACTTGATGTTGGTGAAAGGCGGTAATGGCGTAAAAGGAGTAAGTGTTTATTCCAATCATGATCATCGAATCGCAATGGCTTGCGCTGTTGCGGCATTAAAAGCGGACGGAGAAATTAGTATAGCAGAAGCTGAAGCAATCAACAAGTCCTATCCTGAATTTTATGATCATCTAAAAAAACTAGGAGCGATCATTGATACAGAACAGTATCAGTCAGCAAGTAATTGAAATTAATTACAAATCAACTTAAACCAAAAGCCCCTTTAGGGGATGGGGGTATATATTATGAATAGTTTCGGTCGTGTTTTTCGGGTAAGCATTTTCGGCGAATCTCATGGCGAATGTGTGGGAATTAATATTGATGGTTGTCCTGCTGGTCTGCCATTGAACACTGATGATTTTACAACTGATATTGATAGGCGAAAAGCCGGTGCTAAAGGAACTACTCCACGCAAAGAAGCCGATCTTCCCAGGATAATGAATGGTGTATTTAATGGCAAAACAACAGGAGCACCAATTACAATTTTGTTTGATAATACCAATACACGCAGTGGGGATTACGAAAAGCAGCGGGCGGTACCAAGGCCCGGACATGCCGATTTTGTTGCTACCAAAAAATATGGCGGTTTTGAGGATTACCGGGGCGGCGGGCATTTTAGTGGAAGACTAACCGTATGCCTGGTAGCAGCGGGAGTTATTGCAAAAAAAATATTGCTCCCTCCGTTCCCTGAAGGGGGAACCGGTATATCGGTTAATGCCAGGATTATTGAAATTGGTGGTGAAATAGATATTGAGAAAGGACTACAAAAAGCCATTGATGCAAAAGATACGATTGGTGGAATTGTTGAATGTAAAGTGAATGGCTTGCCAATCGGTTTGGGTGAACCGTTTTTTGATTCAGCGGAGTCAGTTATCAGCCATGCCGTTTTTGCGATACCAGCAGTACGCGGAATTGAATTTGGTACCGGCTTTGCAGCCGCCCGGATGTATGGCAGCGAACACAATGATTCGATTGAAAGTATGGATGGAAAAACCACTACCAATCATGCAGGTGGCGTTGTAGGTGGAATTACAAATAGCAACGAACTGGTTTTTCGCATCGCAATAAAACCTACTTCCTCTACGCCTAAACTGCAGCAAACCATCAATGTTGAAACAGGGGATATAGAAGATTTTTCAGTTAAGGGAAGACATGATCTTTGTATTGCATTAAGAGTGCCGGTTGTACTGGAAGCGGTAATCGCTTTTGTATTGGCTGACCTGCTGATGTTAGAACAAAAAATCTCCCGTACCATTCATTAATTATACGAAACATGCACAGCTATATTGTAAACGCCTCGATACAAATTATTCCAATCGTTCAGGATAAGCATCCTTATGAATGGGTAGATGAAGCAATAGCCATTATACAACAATCATCTGTAAAATATGAAGTAGGTGCTTTCGCGACTGTGCTGGAAGGTAGCTATGTAGAAGTAATGAAGGTAATCAATGATATAAATGAATACCTGCTCCAAAAAGGTTGTGCTGAATGGATATCGAATATCCAAATACAAATCAGAAGCAACAGCGACATTACCGGTGAAGAAAAGACGTCGAAATTTTCCACATAACCAATTGTTTAAAGCCTATTTCTTTCTTCTCTTAAATACATTAAACGGGATATTAGAAATTCACAAGCTCCTCAGTTTGAAAATAAAAAATGCTACTATTCCGGTTCGATTTCCTTAAATCCATATTCACCATGGCGTTTCTTTGCAATCATCGCTTTTGATAAATCCGTCTGCACACTCGAAAGGCAGCAATGGAGTTTTTTGATCAAAAGTAGTTCATACTTATTTTCAGCCCTGTTTTGTGCGTTGGTATTGTAGCAGCAAGGTGAAAAAAATAACAGGGACACTTGTTTTATATTGCAGCGATTTACTACCTTGTTCGTAGGTTTAACCATACTTATGAAACGTTTCAAATTACAATTTTATTTATTAATCTTTTTTACTGCTGTTAATTGTTACATCTATCTCAATCGTAATGATTATGTTTTTGAAAAGCAATCTTCCTATCTTGATCTGTATACAAAAAAAATGAAGCCTTCTGTTAATCGTCTTGAAAAAGCGAATGACAGCACATTGGTTATCAAATTGAATGCTCCTCCTCGTCAACCGCTAAACTGGTTTGTAAAAGCAGACGGTAAGGAGACGGTTAAATTGTATCAAACCGAACCATCAGTTACACTAAAGCAAGGTGTTTACACCTATACTATTTTTTCTGACAGCTTGCCGGATACCTTATCAATAAAGGCCGAATATTTCCCAAACAACTATTTTAATAACGCAGGCAATAAGCAACAGGGCGGGATCGTAATTTACAAATCGACTCCGCCATATCCTGATGGTATTGAAAATGATGAAAAATGGAATAAAAATAAAATATCAATCAGTAGGGAAGATGAAGCAGTTTTGCAGGTTATTTTGAAGGATTCCATACAAATCAAACAGGGTGATAGCACTATTGAAAAGATTAAGAAGTTAGGAAGATATTTAGGTGGTAGAATTGGCAGGTCAAGGGGGCTCCCAACTGATAGCATAGTTGCACTGCCCGTATTTCAGCAGTATAAAGCTGCGCTGGCTGGAGACCATATCTGGTGTGGAATATACGCTCAGATTTTTGACTTATTTGCAAATGCCGCCCAAATTAAGAGCAGGTATATTGAAATAAAACGTTCTTATGGTTCGGTTTCAAGTGGCGTTCATGTTTTTAACGAGTATTTTATTCCTGAACAAAAAGCCTGGGCTGCTATCGACATCATGTTTAATAATTTAGCCTATATTGATGGAGCAGGTAAATATTTAAATGGGGTTGAAGTTAAAAATACCGATCCTGCCAATTCTTCCGTTTCAGTATTGCAGGGATCTGTTACCGATACTTTGGCAGCACTACCATTTAACCAGATGGAACCCGCTTTTTTTGATTTTTATGCCCACGATAAAAATCTGTATTTTTATTATGCTAGTGACTCTAGCCAGGTATATTCATTCAAAGAGAAATTAAAACGGTATTTTATTGAAGAAAGCTGGTATGAAGTTTATTCTGACAATAACCTAATAAATAACAGACCTTTTTATATAAAACAGTTATTTATTTTTATTGAAATACTATTGCTTTTGATTCTTTTCTTAAGCATGGTTATAGAATTAATTTACAAGAAAATAGCGCCATCAGTATTTAAAACTAATTGATATTTTAGCATCCGTTATGAACAAACAAAATAAGCGATTACTCATTTTTCTTTTGCTGCTATGGTCAGTTATCATTTATTCCTGCAATGATTCTGCAAAACCGGCTCAAAGTAAAATCGTAGCAGATCCGGCTAAGATGGATCAGGAAACTGGTGAAAGCATTCAGGAGGCATTGGAATTTGCTTTACAGCACAATGGTTTAATTGATGACAGCATTCGGCTTAAATTGGCTTCTGTAGTAAACGATTTTTACGATAATAATGAATACAAAAACGTTTGGAGCCAAAAAGAGCGCTGGTCTCCATTAATTGATACGATACTGAATTTCATAAAACAGGGTGAATTGTATGGCTTGTTTCCGAAAGATTATCATTTTAAAAATTTACAATTATTAAAAGCCTCTCTTGACGGCGATTCGATAAACCGAATGAATGCCACGCTCTGGGCAAAGGCCGATATGTTGCTTACCGATGCATTTATGCATTTAATAAGGGATTTAAAAATTGGCAGGCTGAATGCGGACAGTATTTTATTTAACAAAAGGGATACCGGAACTACAAAGGATTTCTATACCGATGCATTAAAGATATTGCTTGAGCATCAAAATTTTATTGAACTGGTAAATAAAATAGAGCCAAAACAATTTGGATACAGTGAACTGAAGAAACGGATACCACGGTTTTTGGATAGTATGGACAAAAGGGAGTATACTTATGTACCCTATCCTTTTAAAGCAAATGATGAGAAGGATTCTGTTTTTTTTGTAAGAAAATTTCAGAAGCGGTTAAAGGAAAGCGGTTGTATGGATGAGGATACTAAAATGCCGGATTCCGTACAATTAACTGCAGCAGTAAAAAAGTATCAAAAAAAGAAAGGAATCAAACAGGATGGGAAGGTGTCTGCTGCTTTGATTCGTAGTATGAATCTTACCGATGTGGAACGGTTTAAGCGCATTGCCATTACACTTGACCGGTATAAACAATTGCCATCAGTAATGCCGGAAAAATATATTCTCGTTAATTTGCCTGCCTATTACCTGAACCTGTGGGATCACGATACGGTGGTACTGGAATCAAAAGTAATATGCGGTAAACCTGATACCCGGACTCCGCTGTTAAACAGTGTGATTTCTGATATGGTAATTTACCCCACGTGGACAGTACCCAATAGCATCATTTCAAAGCAATACCTGCCTAGACTAAAAACCAATCCTAATTACTTATCAAAAATTGGCTTGCGCCTCGTAGATGCAAAAGGGGAAACAGTGAACCCTGTAAGTATTAACTGGAGCAAATACAAAAAAAATATTCCATTTAAAGTAATGCAGGCAAGTGGGGATGATAATGCATTGGGCATACTGAAGTTTAATTTCAACAATCCTTATAGCGTGTACCTGCATGACACCAATCAACGCTACCTGTTTAAAAATGCATCGAGGGCGTTAAGCCACGGTTGCGTTAGAGTGCAGCAGTGGAAAGCACTGGCTTTTTTTATAGCCCGGAATGACAGTTTAAATCTTAAACCAGGTGAATCAATGCGTTATAATACGGACTCAATA
The DNA here is from genome assembly GCA_038213285.1 of Chitinophagales bacterium. GTDB lineage: Bacteria > Bacteroidota > Bacteroidia > Chitinophagales > Chitinophagaceae > Ferruginibacter. The sequence goes on along the minus strand of JBBQTL010000170.1, from coordinate 5,700 downwards.
AAAAACTGGCTTGCAAAAAAGGAAAAAAAGAGAATTGTAGTGAAAAATGGCATACCATTATTTATTGCCTACTTTAGCTGCGAAGGAAAGGGAGAAAAAATCAGGTTTTATGATGATATATACGGAGAAGACAAACTAATGAGAGAAAAATATTTTTCGATTAAATAAACTAATATATAATTGCTTTGCATGAAAAAAAATCCTGTTAATCCAAAATATCGGATAAATTTTGGTTATTTTATTTTGGTCATTTTCTCTTTGTTTCTTTTTACTCCTTCCTCCGGGCAAAAAAAAATATCATCAAAATCGAAAAATGTCAAAACGTCAAACAAAAGAGTTATTTATGGTTTGGCCAGTTTTTATCACGATAAATTTAATGGCCGCCGAACAGCAAGTGGTGAAATTTTTAGTCAGAGCAAATTTACCTGCGCCTGCAATATGCTTCCATTTGGAACATGGATAAAAGTAACCAATGTAAAAAATGGAAAATCTGTTGTGGTTAAAGTAACTGACAGGCTACATCCAAAAATGCGGCGTATTGCTGATCTTTCAAAAGTAGCCGCCAGGAAAATTGGAGCTACCGCATCAGGTTTGGTAAGAGTGAAGGTAGAAGTAATCGGCCGGAGAAAACCAGCCTAAAATAAATATTGCAGCACAATCCATTAAATTATTGTCTTTACGATGCAATCCACTTTCAATTAATATATGTTGCAATTAATTTTAAGATTTGATTTGAAGCAACTACTTTTGTTTAATACAAGAAAACTATCATAAAATGAAGAAAATTATCCTGTCTTTTCTGGCTTTTGGCTTACTAATGAATGCTTACGCTCAAAATGATTACAAAAAACTTCCTTCACTGGGTGTGCATTTCTTATTCAATGATTTTAAAACTGCATCAGAGCTAAGAAATAGTGGTTTGGCTTCAGTTATACGAGAGAAAAACTGGTCAAAAACCAGTCGGATGGCACCAGGTATAGCAATCAGCTATTCGGAGGGTTTAAGCAACAATCTTGATTTTGTGGCTACTGCATCAGGCTCTTTTGTAGATTATCCAATACCCGATAAGCCTGCATTTGGCTTTACCCGCTTTTTAGTGGATGTGACCGCTATGGGAAATCTTAAATTAATTTCGGATAAATATTGGGTATCGCCCTTTCTTACTTTGGGTGCAGGCGTATCAAAGGTGGGTGGATATTATGGTGCGTTTATTCCAACAGGAGTAGGTTTGCAATTTAACCTTTTCGATGAAGCTTATGTCATGGTCAATTCTCAATATCGGATACCTGTTACCGAAAATGTAGCCTATCATTTATACCATAGCATCGGCCTTTCCGGAAATATTAAAAAACGTACAGTGGTGGAACTGGCGCCGTTGCCGCCTCCGGTAGAAGCTCCTAAAGACAGGGATAATGATGGAGTAATAGATGAAAATGATAAATGCCCTGATGTAGCTGGTGTTGCATCTTTACAGGGATGCCCTGATAAGGACGGCGATGGAATTGCAGATGGCGATGATAAATGTCCTGATATAGCGGGCTTAGCCAAATATAATGGTTGCCCGATACCTGATACAGATAAGGATGGTATCAATGATGAAATGGACAAATGTGTGGATGTACCCGGTGTAGCCCGTTACCAGGGATGCCCGGTGCCTGATACTGATAAAGATGGTGTAAACGATGAAGAAGATAAATGTCCCAATGAAGTTGGTCCGGCTACTAACTATGGCTGCCCGGTAATTGAGACGGTGATAGTTGAAAAAGTAAACAAAGCTGCACAGAATATTTTCTTTGCTACCGGAAGTGCAAAATTATTGGCCAAATCAAATGTGTCATTGAATAATGTAGCAGCCATTTTAAATGAAAACCCGTCCTTCAAAGTGGATATTGACGGGCATACCGATATTACTGGTACTCCTGAAAAAAACCAGGTTTTATCAGAGGCAAGGGCCAATTCAGTGAAGGCCTACCTGGAAAGTAAAGGCATTGCTGAAAACCGACTCGTTGCTACCGGATATGGTATTGATAAACCTATAGATGATAATAAAACAGTGGCGGGTCGTTCAAAAAACAGGAGGGTGGAAATGAGACTTAGAAATTATTAAATATATTCTGCTGAATAGTTAGCCCCCTGCATGCAGGGGGCTTTTTCATGTACAGCGATATACCACAATTTTTTTGAACTTTGCTAAAGTACCCCTGATTAAACATCAGCGGCTGTGGCGGTGGATTCATTCAATAGGGCAAAGGCAATTTAGCATGTGTCAATCCAAATCGAACTCCGGTTAATTCAATATATTTCTTATTTCGAAAGTCAACCTATAATGGGCACCGGTATGCGCCTTCATTATTTGCTATTTTTGCGGCCCTGAAATCGTTCACTGAATTTCAACCCGGTAAAGTAAATCAATAATATGGCAAAAATAGGTATCAATATAGCAACAGGTAGTTTACAAAAAGATGAGATCATTGTAGGAATTGATTTGGGTACCACCAACAGCCTGGTATCTTTTATTCATCCTGATACTGGGAAACCGGTTGCCTTAAAAGAACATAATAGTAGTTCTCTTGTTCCTTCTGTAATATATTTTGATGAGTACGGAAATATTATAGTAGGGGAAGAGGCAAAAAAGAAACTAATAACCGCACCTCAAAATACAATCTTTTCAGCGAAGCGACTGATAGGGAAAGCATTCAATGATATAAAAGACAACGCTTCATTTTTTAGTTACAAAGTAATAGATGACAGTAAGGAAGGTCTTGTAAAAGTGCAGATGGGTAATAAATTTTATTCTCCGGTAGATCTTTCATCCTATATTTTAAAAGAATTAAAACAGCGGGCTGAACATATTTTAAAAACACCGGTAAATAAGGCCGTGATAACTGTGCCTGCATATTTTAATGATGCACAACGGCAGGCAACCCGCGATGCAGGTAAACTGGCAGGGCTTGATGTGCTGCGCATTGTAAATGAACCTACAGCGGCCAGCCTGGCTTATGGGCTTGGTCTTAACAGAACAGAAGAAAAAACCATTGCGGTGTACGACCTGGGGGGAGGCACATTTGATATTTCCATATTAAAGATCAGCAATGGGATTTTTGAAGTACTATCTACCAATGGTGATACTTATTTGGGTGGAGATGATATGGATAATGCTATTGTAAAATTCTGGTTGCAACAATCAGGCATAACCGAAGATGACCTGAGGCTGAACAGGGAATTTGCACAGGGTATCCGTTTGACAGCTGAGCAGGCTAAAATTTATCTATCTGCTCATGATAGTTTTGTGGATGAGTTGAATGGCGATCAATTAGCAATTTCAAAGGCTACATTCAACGCATTGATTCAGCCAATGGTAGATAAAACGATAGCTTCCTGTAAAGCCGCTTTAAAAGATGCAGGCTTGAAAAGAAAGGATATAAATGTGGTGGTAATGGTAGGAGGATCTACCAGGGTACCGTTAGTAAAGGAAAGTATCAGTCACTTTTTTGGCCAACCTGTAAATGACTCCGTTAATCCTGATGAAGTGGTTGCACTGGGGGCGGCAATCCAGGCCGATATACTGGCGGGAAACAATAAAGAATTTTTATTGCTGGATATTACGCCACTTTCGTTAGGGATAGAAACAATGGGCGGACTGATGGATGTATTAATTCCACGTAACTCCAAAATCCCCAATGCCGTTGCCAGGCAATATACTACGCATAAAGACGGGCAGGGTGGAATGAAAATATCAGTTTACCAGGGTGAAAGAGATTTGGTAAGTGATAACCGCAAACTGGCTGAATTTAATTTAACCGGAATACCGGGAATGCCAGCCGGGTTGCCAAAAGTAGAAGTAAGTTTTATGCTAAATGCAGATGGTATTTTGGTAGTAAAAGCAAAGGAATTGCGTAGCGGGGTTGAGCAAAGTATTAAAGTGAAATCTCAATTGGATTTAACAGACGAAGCACTTGAGCAAATGTTGTTGGATTCCATCACACATGCTCAGCACGATATTGCCACAAGGGCTTTGGTAGAAGCAAGAACAGAAGGTGAGCAGTTGTTGGGAACTACTGAAAAGTTTATTCAAAAAAATGCAGTTCATTTAACAAGGGATGAGATTGTACAATCTGCGGATGCTATTCAGGCGTTGCAGTTATCGCTTACTATGGATGATAAAGACCTGATACATGCAAAGATTGAAGCCTTGAACGAAATATCCAGGCCTTATGCAGAACGTATCATGGACCAGGCAATATCTATAGCCATGAAAGGAAAGGCAATTTAAATTAATAAGATGCTTTTTTCAAGTATGGGTATATGTTCTTTATAGAATCTGCCAATTGAATGGAATAGATCTTTGTGCCAGGTTCATTTAAATGAATATCATCTACAAAATATTCTTCCCTATCGTCAAAAGTTTTTTCAAAATGGAGATACCTGATATGGTATGCCTGTGCAATAATATTGATTATGGAATCAGTATTATGCTTAAGTGTTGATTCTCTGTTGAGTGAATGGTTTTTTTCAGGTGGCGAAATAAATACAACCGTGCTTCCTGCCTGCTGTAAGGCGGCGATTGTATTTCTTAAATAAATTATTGAAGGTTCCCATAAATTGTTTGAGCCAGCATTAATATTATAGAGATTATCCGCTGCTTTGCTTCTGGTGTACTGGTGGGGATTCATAAACCCTTTATAAATATTATGGGCGAATACAGGGAACGGGGTTCCTTTAACAAAGATAGATGTGCGGTTATATTCATCAAAGAAACTATATTTGATGAAGGGTAAAGCTTTAATCAATGGAGTGGGGAACCCGGCCAGCTTCATATATTTACTGATTGTATCATTTTCCAGGTAAAACAAATAATGGAAACGTGTTTTCAAAATATCTTTTTTACCAAGCGATGCTTTATCAAGGGAAATAATGACCAGTTTAGGTGGCTTATGGTGTTGTAAATAAACAAGGGAACTTAACCGGATATCCTGTGCATCAGCGCCACCTGTGCCAAAGTTATAACTGTTCAGCTTTGTTACCGAATCCACATAGTATGGATTAATACCGAAATGTACCCTGGAGTTGCCTAAAAAAATCATATCATAATTGTTGTGTCCTTTTATTAGCTCATCCGATTTTTCAAAAAATATAACTGACCATCTTTTTTTGAATTGATAATCAAAAACCCATCCCGTTAAAAATGAAATAACACAGGTTGCAATAGCTACTATGATTAATCTTCTTATGTACATCCCTAAAATTGAAAGTAAATAAAACTTGATTTTTGAAATACCCCAAAAAACAGGATCAGCAAAATTACACTTGTAAAAATCAGGAGATCGGTTAATTTGTTTGAAGTAAACTCAAACATTTTTGGAGTTGTAAATTTTTCAACAATAAACATATAAGCGATCATACAGAAGGAAATAGCTAATGTGAAATTGCCGAATAGTATAGTTGTGCCGGGTACTTTGAGGATATTTTTTAACGAAATGTCATTGATATTAACACTTTGAGCGATAATTTCCATAGCATTATCTAATGAGGTAGCACGAAAAAAAATCCAGGCAAAACCCACACAGGCACCAGTAATCAGCCATGCAAACAGATGGGGGATTTTTAATGTCGTAAAGTGGTTTTTGAAACCATCATAGATTAATGTTTACACGCCATGTAAAATACCCCATATAATGAATTTCCAGACAGCTCAATTCC
>JBBQTL010000169.1:0-13241 GCA_038213285.1 Chitinophagales bacterium | reverse complement strand
GCTACAATTGCCAGCCGGTCGGCAATTACTACTTTTTTAAATAAGCCCCATGCCATTAGTCTTAATCCACTGGTTACCCTGGCGTAATCGAAATCGAATTTTTCCCTAAACTGGTGCAAAAGGTTTTGAGGGCGTTCAATTGGCCCGGCAACGAGCTGCGGGTAAAACATTACGTACAATGAATAAATACCAAAATGCCGTTCAGCCTGCTGATGTCCACGATAAACTTCTATCGTATAACTCATTGCCTGAAATGTATGAAAAGAAAGGCCTATCGGTAGCATGATCGACAAATAGGGTAGTGGATTGTTCAGTCCCAAACCCTGAGTTAAAAACGAAATATTTTGATTTATAAAATTATAATACTTGAAAACCGCCAGCACACCAATATTGGCCATTAGGCTAAATATTAAATATAGTTTTCTTTGGCTGCCTTTTGCGTTTTCAATATAGATACCGGCGAAATAATCTATAACAATCGTAAATCCCAAAATCAGTATATAAATCGGGACAAACGCCATATAAAAATAACAACTACTCAACAAAAGCAGGAACCATCTTCGCTTATAAGGAAACGCAAAATAAAGCGATGTAACAAGTATGAAAAAAATGAAAAAGTGAATTGAATTAAAAAGCATAACTGGCAATTTCAAATAATTTGTCCTGAACTTCCTGACCTTGAACGTGCATCATTAGCAGTATAGTATGTACAGTTGATTAAAATAATGAAAGATTAAAGGATCAAACTGGTAATCAGGGTGCTCGTTTTAAGGCAGGCACAACGCCCGGTAAATTTATTTAAAAATTCATTAGTAACAGAAATATTAAATTCTCCGGCGATTCATACTATCACTGCCCTACATTATTAAGAATGATTTTAAGGTTTATCATGTGAACCGTCAAGTAGCCAATATGATAGGGTATAAGTTCCTTTGCAGGTGGAAGCTCCAGCCCACTAATGTTTTAACGCAGCTGTCGCATCCTCCTTATCCTTTGCCAGTTGCTCTTTCAATGCGTTTAACCCGTTAAATTTCACTTCGCTTCGCAGGTGTTTCTTTAAAATGATAGTAAGCGTTTCTCCATAAATGTCTTTATCAAAATCAAAAATATTTACTTCAATCATCCGTTTAGTACCATCAACGGTGGGGCGAAAACCAATATTCATCATTCCGCCCGCATGCTTAATTTGTAAATCGTCGCTATTAATCAAAACTGCATATACGCCATTACCAGGAATCAGCTTATTCTCATCTGCAATAAAAAGGTTGGCGGTGGGGTAACCGATTGTTCGGCCCAGGTTATTACCTACCACTACTTTACCGCTGAAAAAATAGTCATACCCTAAAAAATGATTGGCTGTATTAATATCTCCCTGCAACAGGGACTCTCGTATTTTGGTGGAACTGATGGTCATATCTTGAAGCATATAGCCCGGGATCTCTTTTACTTCGTATCCATAATCAGGAGCCTTGTCTTCGAGTAATTGAAAATCTCCGCTACGGCCTTTTCCAAAGCGGTGGTCGTGGCCGATGATGATGGTATGCGGATGGAAAGTGCTAACTAAAAAATCAGCAATATAGGCTTCGGCAGGCTGTTTGGCAAATACTTCAGTAAAAGGCACCACCACCAGGTGATCAATTCCATATTTTTCCAGCAAGCCGATTTTTTCATCCAGGGTGTTTATTAAATATACGGGTCCCGGCTGGGTTCCAATAATCTTACGGGGATGTGGATGAAAAGTAATGATAACGGTTTCGCCGTTGGCTTTGGCGGCTTCGGATTTCATCAGTTGAATAATCTGCTGGTGCCCGCTATGCACCCCGTCAAAGGTTCCAATCGTTATCAGTGCATTCCTGAAAGCTGGTAGTCGTTGTATGTCGGTATGAACTGTCATTGTAAAATAGGTGCAAAACTACCTGAAAATAAGTTCAATCCAAATTTTCTTGCAGGCGGGGTTGCCATCCTTTTAAAGAGATTATCAAAGCATCGCTGAGTTGTTTAAAAGGTTGGCAACCCTTTTCCTACTCCTGAAAATTTATTAATGGTTTATTGATAATTCAAATATAGTTTTGCAACACAATTAATACCATGAGCCTTTACAATAAAAGAGGGGTATCTGCCCAAAAAGAAGAAGTACATGCTGCTACAAAGCATTTAGACCAGGGATTATTTGCCAATGCCTTTTGTAAAGTTTATCCTGATTACCTGGGAGGCGACGAAAATTTTGTGAGCGTGATGCATGCTGATGGGGCAGGTACCAAAAGCATATTGGCTTATTTGTATTGGAAAGAAACCGGCGACATCTCTGTATGGAAAGGTATTGCGCAGGATGCCATTGTGATGAACCTGGATGACCTGCTTTGCGTGGGCATCTACGATAATATCGTTTTCAATTCTACCATCGACCGAAACAAAACCATTATTCCCGGTGAAGTCTTGTCGGAGATCATTAACGGGTCGCAGGAGTTATTTGATGCATTAAATGAATTTGGTGTACATATCCATTATCTCGGTGGTGAAACTGCTGATGTGGGTGATGTAGTGCGAACGGCGGCGGTAAACGGTACTATGACCTGCCGATGGCCAAAAAATAAGATCATCAGCAATGATAAAATAAAACCAGGTGATGTAATTGTGGGGCTCGCCAGTTATGGCCAATCAACTTACGAAAACGAATACAACAGCGGTATTGGCAGCAACGGTTTAACAAGCGCCAGGCACGATGTGCTGAGTAAATATTATGCCGATAACTTTAAAGAAAGTTACAATACCAGCCTCGATGAAGCCGTGGTTTATATAGGGAAGAACAGATTGTCAGATTCCTTTTCATTTACGGCAGACGATGAATTATATACCACCAATATAGGCAAACTAATCCTTTCGCCCACCCGTACCTATGCGCCGGTATTAAAGTTGTTGTTAGAAAATCATTTTGATAAGATACATGGCCTGATACATTGCAGTGGTGGCGGACAAACCAAATGCATGAAATACCTGCCGGGGAACTTCAGGATCGTCAAAGACAATTTATTTGAAGCACCTGAAATATTTAAAATAATTAAGGAAAGCAGTGGCAGCAATAACAGGGAAATGTACGAAGTATTTAACATGGGCTGCCGGCTGGAAATTTACTGTTCTCCGGAGGACGCTGATATAATGATACATATTGCCAAATCATTTAATATTGATGCCCGGGTGATTGGTAGGGTAGAGGCGAACGATAAGAAGGAGTTGGTGGTTAAATTAAAAGGTGAAGAGATAGTTTATTAAAATAAGTAAAAAGTTTACTCCTGTTTAAACAGAAATAAACTTTTTACTTAAGCTATGAATCAATCGCTTATTTTTTTTCTACCAGAAAAAGAAGGGGCTGTTTTCTATAGGCGTTTACAATGTGGCCGTTTTGTACCGCTGGTTCCCATTTCGGGCCTTTTCTTATCAGGTCCATACAATGCTCCGATGTTTTTGATCCGGGGTAATCGTTTGTTTTGATGTCTGCAATACTACCATCTTTCCTTACAATAAAAGACACCATGATTTTATATTGCCCTGGTTTCCAACCTTCTTCAATGGGCAGGTTTGGACTTAAATTTTTTTGTAGGTACCTCTCCCATGCAGGTTGACCACCCGGGAAACGGGGTTCATTTTCTGTCACTGTAAAAACGGGTTCATCGTGGAGCGACTGCGCATTTTTAGTATCAAATGTCCCGTATCCAACCAACACCACTTCTCTCAGGGGCTTATTCTCCGGCACTTCAGTAATGTGTATTTCCTTTATTGCGGGATTGTTTTTTGTAGTGATCTCCACCACTCCGTTCTTTCCAGCCCCTCCATATTTTTCAAGCGCAGGCTGTCCTTTAATTACATTGATACTTTTTATTTTATCGGGATCGATTGAATTAAGATCTATGCTTTCGGTTTTTATTTTACCATCTATTACATACAATGGCTGTTTAGCCGGGTCTTGTATGATATTTCCCCTGATTTTTATATTCCCGTTTACTGTTAACTGTTCAGTAGAGGTGTCGCCTGAAATCGTAACTGGTAAATCTTTTAATACAAGTTCCTTCACTTTTGTCTTAATAATCACTACACCATTCTTTCCCTTTTCACCATATTTAACCAGGGCCGTTTCGTCTTTGAATACACTTACGCTTTCAATTTTTTCCGGGTCAATCTTTTTCATTTCTTCATTACTGATCGTTTTTCCATCTAAAATAATCAATGCTTTGGCCTGGTTCTTCAAAGTTATTTGAGGTATGGTATCTTCTTTTTGGCTTCCCGGAACAATTGCATTTATTGTATTAGCATTACTAATACCAGCTGATTTTTCCATTGCAAAAGCGTATCGCTCAATGGCCGACAGTATGTTTTTCGCAATGCTTTCTTTCGCCTCCTCCGTTTGAAGGTATGCCAAATCCTTTAGATTGGTTATATAGCCTGCTTCAATTATTACTGATGGACAAAGACTTTCCTGCAATACTTTTATACCTATTGCCCGTTGTTGTGGAAGCTTGTTGACCAGTAATTTATAATTATTGCTAAATTCATCAATGATTGCAGATGCAAATAGTTTGCTGTCTGTAGAATTTCCGTATTTGTCTTTAGCTACGTAAACACACATTCCTGTTTTTACATCTGCAGAATCAACTGATGTCGCATCGGTGTGTATGGAAACGAATAAGTCAGCCTTTTTCGAAATGGTAAATGCAGCCTTCTCCTGAACGGATTGAAAAACATCGCTTTCTCTTGTAAGTATGATGTTTATGCTGGCGTTTTTATTAATTGCTTTTATCTTTTTTATGATGGCAAGTGTGAGGTCTTTTTCTACAATATTTCCATTGGTACTGCGTGCGCCTACATCTTTGCCACCATGTCCTGCATCTACTACTACGTTTATTGTTTTTCCATTATAAACAGCATTAGTTAGTTTGAATGTCTTTGCCTTTAAAGTAAATGCGGCAAACATTAAAATGGTTAGGGGTAATACCATCAGGCGGCCAATATAGCCAACTTTTGGGTTCCTGTTTTTTGTCAACATCATAAGTCTTCGTTTGATAGGTGAATAAAAAAATGGATTGGTTAAATGAAATCGGTGTTGCGGATAAGTAGCTTGTAGAATCATGGTAGCAAATGTTTCGGTGTCGCTATCTTCTACGGCTATTTTGTCGGCCATAAATTCATGTATCATATTCAGCTCTTTGCGTATGAGCCAAAAGAAAGGATTGCACCAGCATACAATCAATGTTGCATTGATGAACAATTTATCATAGCTGTGTTTTTGTTGCACATGCGCCAGTTCATGTTTAAATATCTGGTGACCGGTGGCACTTTCCGGATCAATATGATCGTTCCAGAAAATGTATCTTAAAAATGAAAAGGGAGTTCCTTTGGCGGTAGTGTTTACAAAATAAACATTCTCTACCAGGCTGTGCCGGTGCTTTTTAAATAAGGTACGGATGCGGAAAATCGTTTGTATAAAAATAGCTAAAAAAGCAAGTGTGATAAAGGAATAAAGAAGCGCCAGGCCTTGCTCGGTCGAGATATTTTTTGATTTTGATTTTATAATAATTTCATCCAAATATTCATTGCTGCTGTTTACCACCTGTAATAGCTGAATGGCTTGTGGAGCAGGCGCATCGGCCGCATGCCAGATATTCACCTGAATAACCGGCAAGGCCAGCGATAGTACTACAATGGCCAATAAATAAAACCGGTTGTATTGGTGAAATATTTTGTTACGAAGCATCAGCCAGTAATAGCCAAATAATATGCCGGAGCAGATCGTTACTTTAAGGAGATATAAAGCGAATGGTAGCATGGAGAATCCTTTTAATTGATGTCCCGATAGCTATCGGGAGACGAGTGATGAGTGATTACAATCGTTTTGTATTTAATTAGCAATTTATCATATAAGCAAATCAGCACATTATTTAGTTTTTTTCAACTGCTTTAACAGTAACTCCAGGTCATCAATGCTTAAATTATTTTCCTTTACCATAAAAGAAACTGCATTGCTGAAGTTGCCCTCAAAATAGCCTTTTACTAAAGTCTTCATGGTGGTTTTACTGTATGCATCTTTACTTACCAGTGGATAATATTGATGCATACGGCCAAATACTTTCAACCCTACAAATTCTTTTTCAGTTAAAATTTTAATGATGGTGGCAACTGTGTTGCTGTGAGGTTTTGGATCTGGCAGTTCATCAATGATTTCTTTTAGAAATGCTTTGTCCAATTTCCAGACTGCCTGCATAATTTGTTCTTCTGCTTTTGTAAGTACTTTCATGATTGTTTAATATTGCTGAAACAAACCTATAACTAATAATTTAGTTAGACAACTATTTTTTTAGTTATTAACTAAATTTAACAGAGTCGGCAGAAAATTAATTTCCATCGCTGGGTTGCATTGGGTTAAATTTGCAGCGGCGGTGATCGGGTGACGGTTAAACTTTTTAAAATTGTTTTTTGGAATTTTTTTTGAAAATCGACAACCGGTTCAGCATTCAAATTGATAAGGGAAGATGAGTATATTTGCCGGATTGGTAACAGGATGGTTGGCTCAATCCACGGATTAATAGAGCCATGGAGGTATGCAGTACAAGGGAGTGACACAACGATGCTGAGCAAAGAAATCCTGTTGGGAACAAAAAATATGAGATCACGATTGTTTCGAAAATGTCACTAATAAAGCCAGCGAATAAAAATATTAATTAACACAAACAGTAAATACAAAACAAACGTCATGTCTCAGGCAATCATAGAATTAACGAATGTAAATATTTACCAGGGTAGCAGCCTTATTTTAAGCGATGTAAATATTTCAGTGGATAAAGGAGAATTTGTTTACCTCGTAGGTAAAACCGGAACAGGTAAAAGCAGCTTATTAAAAACTTTTTATGGCGATTTAACGCTTACAGAAGGAGAGGGCACTGTAGTAGGTTACAACCTGAAAGACCTTGATTGGAAGAAGTTGCCTTTCCTGAGACGCAGCCTGGGCGTTGTTTTCCAGGATTTTCAATTGCTGACTGACAGGAATGTAAATGATAATTTAAAATTTGTGTTGAAGGCAACAGGCTGGAAAGACGAAAAGCTGATGGATGAAAAGATATCCGATGTACTTGACAAAGTGGGTTTAAAAACAAAGGGTTTTAAAATGCCTTTTGAATTGAGTGGTGGTGAGCAACAAAGGATTGATGTGGCAAGGGCCCTGCTAAATTCTCCCCGGCTGATATTGGCTGATGAGCCTACCGGTAATCTTGATCCGCAAACGAGTGATGAAATTATGCAATTGCTCTTTCATATTTCCAAAGACTACGGAACTGCCATTGTAATGGCAACGCATGATTACATGGTGATTAATAAATTTCCTGCAAGAACTATCAAAACAGAGAGAGGCAAAGTGTATGACAACGCAAGTATTGCTGATTAACGTTGGTGAATGGGCAAGGGTTAATAACCGTGTTCATGTTGAAAGAGGAGAGTAGTTAAAAGCAAGAGCAATGGAAAATGATTGAGGGTAATATTTCAAAATATTCGTCTTTGCTAATTCGTCATTCACGAATTCCCGGACCAAAAAACCTCCACTATTTTTTCCAGGTTTTTTTCATTACAATAAAAGCTTTGCAGCACCCGCTGCCGCTGTTCATTGTCTTCAATGGCGTAAGGAATATCATAGAGGTAGCTGATGGCTGTTTTAAAATCGTCGGCATCTTCCGCTAACTGGCAAATGTTTTCTAATCCTGATCCCTGTACTCCTGCTTTGTTTACCAGGCAATGGCGACCATTAAACAATGCATTGAGCAATTTTAACTTAACACCGGTATTATTGAACGAAGGTAAAAGATTGATTTGTGCCTTTGCTATCATATCCTGCAGCTCTTTGTCGCCGGGATTGGCCACCAGGCAGGTATGAGAGTGCTGATGTGCCATAAAAGAAAGCTTTTGCGACGGATCTTTTCCTGCAATTACAAATGGAATCTCCAATTCGTTGAATACGTTTTGTAGCAGCCAAATTGCAGCTTCTTCATTTTCATTGATGGATAAATTACCATGATAAAGACAAAAACAGCCTTTGCCTGTTTTGCCCTCCGCTATCGTATATGGCAAAAAAACCGGTAAGTGTGCAATATCAGTGGCATTAAAAAGCTGCCGGTATAATTGTACATCCTGTTCGCTTACCGCCGCAATTTTTGCTATACCAGCCAATTGCTTTTCATAAATTTTGAGCAACTTGCTTTCGTGGCTGTAATACAATTTCTTTAAAGGGTTTTTTTCATGGAGGGCCAGGTGATGGTAATATTCAAATTCGGCATTGTGTAAACGAAGCAATACAATGCGATTGGTAAGTTTACCGGCGTGCAGGTAATAACTACAATGTATGCCTTCTAATAGGATAGGGTAATTGTCTTTTTTTAAATTCCTGATAAGTGCTGCCTTTTTCCTGGTGTTTACAATAAAGGGCAAACGAAAAGAAAACTGGCTGATATTGGTCTCTCTTTTATAATAATTTACTGACTGGCAGAATTTTTCCAATTCTTCCTGCGGGGGTCTTTTATTAACAAAGCAATGCAGGTAAATTTTTATACCTGCCTGGTGCAATGTTTTTATTTTATAGAAAAGGTCAACCACGCCTCCATAATCTGCTGGCCAGGGCACATCATGTGTTACAATATGTAAATGTCTTTCCTCCATTATTTATTTCCCAAAAAACGATGATAAAATGCAAACAGCTTTTTTTCTTCCTGCTGCCAGTTTAATAGTTCCCTGGCTAATTTACAATTTCGCTGAATTTTTTCATGCAATGCCTGGTCTTTCAATAAACGGTTGAGGCTATTTGAAATAGTAGCCTGGTCTAAATCTTTTAACAATAACCCCACGTCAAACTCATCGTTGATGGACTTATATTCAGGAAAGTCCATCGTAACCTGGGGCACCAAATGATGTATATAGTCAAAAAATTTATTAGCTAAAGAATAGTACTGATTTAAACCAATATTTTCTACTAGGTTTACGCCAACATAAGCCAATGATGTGATTGAATCCAGATCTTCCGGCAACAACTTCCCTTTTAAAAACACTTTGTCGGATAAATTGTTGCTTTCGACAAGTCTTTTTGTTTGACCCATAAAATTCCCATCACCATATATTAGAAGAGTAGCATCAACTTCCTTCATGGCAGGAATCAAATATTCTAATCCGCGTGCCTCATTTACTGCTCCCTGGTAAAGGATATATTTCTCACAGCGGTTGGTGGCAAACTGTGTTATGGGTTTTAGCAACGGCATGTTCCGTATTACCTCATAGTTTACTTTATAAATTTGTTTGAATTCGGCTGCTATTTTATAGCCAACTGTATATCCATTGGGAAAAAGCGGAACGAATTTCTTTTCAATCCAATGCCAAATCTTATAAATCCCCGGCCTGCTTACTATTTCTTTTTGTTGAGAAAAGTATTCATGCGCATCGTATACTCTCTTCTTATTTCTTATTACGCTAACCAGCCACACAGGAATGATGGTGTCCAAATCTATACAGCAAAATAAATCAGCCTTTACAAATAGTAGAAAGAAAAAAAGCCTGCAATTGTATTCGGCGTAAAAGCCGGGCCCGTACTTAAACCAGGTGGTTAGCCTTTTTTGGTTAAATGACTTTTGTAATAATGGAGGAGAAGCGCTGTTTTTTGTGCCAACCAACGTTACATCATAATTTGCTGATGACAAAGATGTACAAATGCGTATCATTCGTTGGTCGTAAGCAAGATTATTGGTAACTGTAAATATCAGGTGTTTCAAAAGAAATGGGATTAGGGGTGAATGTGTTGGTTCATTTTCTAAAAAAAAGATAATGCTTTTTATTGCGAATAAATAAATCTTATAGTAAAAATATCATCCGGTTGCTAAACTTTTTATTTATCATTGTTGAACGATCAGTTAAATTTATAAGTGATAAATTTTTACATATAATTTGGTTCCGGACTTTAATAATCGAAAGATTTGGTTGGAATGCAAACCAGGGGGTTTATATTTACTCATTATATTAGTTTTTATTGCTTGGCAGTAGGTCATCCGGTGAATAATAAGGAGTTGTGTACTATCAATCCGTTAAAATATTTGCTCTTTCAGGCATAATATTACAGACTGATTTTACGTTCCCTTATTCTGAAATTCTGTTTTGTATACAATGGTCTGATTTTTAACACGTAGCCATATCTGATTATTTTGCATTTTTAAAAGCAAATATGGATTATAAAAAAGGAAGTTGAAAAAAAAGTATCAAACAAAATCTATAATCTCAAAAAAAAATCCTAACCTTAGGTAACCAACCTACTTATTATGCCAGAAGAAACAACCAGCACAAAGGGGAATTCTTCCCTTCGTCCCTTATTTTTAACTATTTTATGTGTGATTACCTTTATTGGTAGTATCATAGGCATTATAGTTAACGTCCGTGGCTATGTAAATGCAAGCTCCGAAGTGGAAAATATTACTTCAGGGAGAGCTAAAACCCAATTAAAGAATTTATTCAATCCAGGTAGTACTTCTACTGATGAATTAGTGCGGATTGGTAACTTAAATGTGGAAAATTATGAAAAATTTTCAATTGGTTGTATTGCTTCCTATATACTCTGCCTGGTAGGAACGGTCCTGATTTTCAAATTGAAGCGTACCGGATTTTATTCTTTTACCCTGGGTACATTCTTTAATCTATTAACCCATTTTCTCCTTTTCGGCGACAAGTTTGGATCAATGGGTATTTCTATCGTTGCAGCAATTGGCGGACTCGTATTTGTAATTTTCTATGGTTTAAATTTAAAATACATGGAAGAATCTTAATGCCTTGCACTTCTTTTTATTATAAAACTTATTTACCACCAAGCCAGGTTTAAACACTATGACAGAAGTTTTACAAGAATATGAACGCCCTGCTGTAAGGCCAACTTTTATAACCGTTTTATGTATTTTAACTTTTATAGGAAGCGGGTGGGGGATAATAAGTGAAAGTATAAAGTATTTTAGTGCAAATTCCCAGGCGGCTTCTATCGCAATTACAAAGGAAAAAGTCAATTCGGATTTACAAAGTAATAAGGATTCCACGGAAGGAGCCCGGTTTGCGCAAAAGATAGTGAACAGTATTACAACTTCACCAGAAAATATTAGAAAGGGTGCATTGGCAAACGGAGCAGGAGCTATCCTGTGTATTGCCGGAGCCTTTATGATGTGGAATCTTAAAAGAAACGGATTTTATTTATACATGGCTGGCACACTTGTCGGTATCATTAGTCCTTTTGTTGTTTTTGGCAGCAATAATTTTATAGCCATACTCTCCTCGGTTGTAATTGGTTTTATCGGGCTAGTATTTGTGATTCTATATGGCGTCAACCTGAAGCATATGAAGTAAGAAAATTTTTGTCAATGAAAAGAGGCCTCCAAAAGGGGGCTTTTTATATGAATATTAAACTTCACTTCCAAACAATTGAATATTTTCCCTACTTTTGCAAGCTAATAAAAAAGTTATATTAACAAAGACGTTATTAAAAAAAAAGAAATGCCTTATTTAACAATCGAAAAAAAAGTAAAAATTTTTACAGACTTTGGCGGTAAAGCCTCCAATACGGGTTCAATCGAAGGTCAGGTTGCGTTATTAACTGAACGCATCAACCAAATTTCTGATCACCTTAAAACCAACAAAAAGGATTTTTCTTCTCAAAGAGGATTAATGATGATGGTTGGCCAAAGAAAGCGCTTGCTTACCTACCTTAGCAAACATAATCTGACAGGCTACAGAGCTTTAATTGAAAAATTAGGACTTCGTAAATAAGCCATCTCCATGTTTAAATAATTTAATTCCCAACTATCTTTTTAGCAGTTGGGAATTCTTTTTTGTTTAAATAATTTAGCCCGGTGAATAAACCACCTTTCACAAATACTTAAATAACAAATATGAGTTTTAATACTAAATCAGAAACCTTTGATATAGGTGGTGGCCGCATGGTTACCATTGAAACAGGGAAGATGGCCCGTCAGGCTGATGGTGCCGTTACGGTGCGCCAGGGTAATTGTATTTTATTAGCTACCGTTGTTGCCAACAAGGAACCAAAGGAAGGACAAAATTTTTTCCCGTTATCAGTAGACTACCAGGAAAAGTTTTCATCTGCGGGCCGAGTACCAGGGTCTTTTTTTAAGAGGGAAGCCCGCCTGAATGATTACGAAATATTAACCAGCCGTTTGATTGACCGGGCATTGCGTCCGTTATTTCCGGAAGATTATTTATGTGATGTGCAGGTATTGATCAGTTTAATTTCAAGTGATGCAGAAGTATTGCCGGATGCATTGGCTTGTTTGGCAGCATCTGCTGCATTGGCAGTTTCTGATATTCCCATCCAGGAAATTATTTCCGAAGTCCGTATGGGCAGAAAAAATGGCCAGTTCATAGTAAATCCAACCCGCACAGAATTAGCAGAATGTGACCTCGAGTTTATTATCGCCGCCACCGAAAAAAATATTATGATGGTGGAAGGGGAAGCGAAAGAGTGCCAGGAAGAAGATCTTGTAAAAGCATTGGAGCTGGGGCATGAGGCCATTAAAGCGCAAATTAAAGCTCAGCAAAACCTGAGAGACCAGGTTGGCAGTATCACTAAAAGAGAATATACCAAACCATACCGAAATGAAGAGCTGAATGACAAAATCATTGCATTTGGAACGGATAAAATGTATGCAATTGCTTCTGCGGCATCTGCAAAACAGGAAAGAAGTGATGCATTCTCTGATCTCCACAAAGAAATAAAGGGATTTTTAGGTGAGGAATTACTTTCAGAAGACAAAGCACTGATTGGGCATTATGTTGGCGAATTGCAATACAATGTGGTGAGGGATATGATACTGAACGATAGAAAACGCCTGGATGGACGAGGAACTGAAGATGTACGCCAGTTGTCGATGGAAACCAATATCCTGCCTACACCGCATGGTTCCTCATTGTTTACAAGAGGAGAAACCCAATCATTGACCACTGTTACGTTCGGAACTCCGTTAGATGAGTTATTGGTAGAAAGTGCCCACAAATCGGATTACACTAAATTTATCCTGCACTATAATTTCCCACCTTTTTCAACAGGTGAGGTGAAGATGATGAGAGGTGTCGGGCGCAGGGAAGTTGGTCATGGTAACCTGGCAATGCGTTCATTAAAGAAAATGATGCCCGGTTCAGAATATCCTTATACGGTGAGAGTGGTAAGTGATATT
>JBBQTL010000168.1:0-13303 GCA_038213285.1 Chitinophagales bacterium | reverse complement strand
TTCCGTACTGGTCATACTTTTTTCTTTTTTCAGGATCGCTGAGCACTTCATTGGCCTCATTCAATTGCTGAAATTTTTTATTCGCTTCTTTATCAGTTGGGTTTAAATCCGGATGAAGTTTTCGTGCCAGCTTCCGGTAGGCTTTTTTTATTTCATCATCGGTTGCGCTTTTCTTCAGGCCTAATATTTCATAATAATCTATAAAATCCATGTCTTTTGTTTTATAATGTAGAAGAGTAAATAGTGCTCATTTTTATTAAAAGATTTCGTTGTTAAATTGCAATGAGCCGCTTTCGGTCATTTAATTAATTGACAAAATTAATCCTTTACAGTTGTACACCCTATGTTGTAGATTTTATTCCACATTAAACTTTTCAAATTTTGGCATTTGAGAAAATAACTCCTTTATTAAAGTAAAAAGCAGTTCAAAAACGGCTTAAAATAAATTGGCAGGGTTTTGTTAACATATTAAATGTAATTCATTCATAAAAATAAAAACATAAACAAAATGGGAAATCTATTGTATGTAGTTGCAGTTATCTTGGTAATAATCTGGGCTATTAGTTTTTTAGGCGGCTTTTACACCGGTGGTATTATACATGTATTGTTGGTTATTGCCATTGTTGTATTTTTACTTAAGGTAATAAGAAGAGCTGCTTGATTACAACAAGCGGTAATTATTAACTTTTAAAATTGGAAAATATGGAAAGCTGGAAACTAAAACTGAACGGAACCTGGAACGAGGTGAAAGGCAAAGCAAAAAAGGAATATGCCGATCTTACAGATGATGACCTGTTGTATGATGAAGGCAAAGATGATGAATTGTTGGGGCGCCTCCAGAAAAAAATAGGCAAAACCAAGGAAGAAGTTAAAGACTGGATCGAAAGTCTGTAACAACATGGTAAGTTATCAGTATTGCTAACTAACTTCGTTATTATTAAGTCAAAAAAAGTCACCATGGACGGTAGAAATGCTACAACCATGGTGACTTTTAATTATATTTAAAAATGAATACACCCGGGCCTGCACCTTTTTACCAACGATTAAGTCTTATATTAATCAGTCTCACTATCATCGGTTTTGTAATATCTATCGGGCAGGACATACTTGTACCATTGGCATTTGCCATTCTGCTGGCAATATTATTGCTACCCGTTACTAATTTTCTAGAACGAAAGAAAATCAGCCGGGCATTGGCGAGTATCCTGGGGATATTGCTGGCAATGTTATGTATCGGTGGGATTATTTATTTTTTATCTTCTCAAATATCAGGTTTTATAAAAGATCTGCCTTCTATTAAGCAGCATCTTGCTGATCATTGGAAGACGGTGCAGAAATGGGTATATCAAAATTTTCATTTTACCAACAGGGAGCAGAGTAATTTTATGGAAAATGCTGCCGATAAATTTAAAAGTTCCGGAACGGGAATACTCGGCGATACGGTAATATCTTTAACACAGGCCCTTATGGTAATGGTGTTACTTCCGGTGTATACTTTTTTGATACTTTATTACCGGGATATGATTAAAAGGTTTTTGGTTGATGTATTTAAATCAGAACATGAAGAGAAGGTAATGGAAGTATTAAGGGAATCCAGATCCATTGTTCAAGGATACATGATCGGGCTTATGATTGAAATGGGAATCATTGCCGCAATCAATTCTTTTGGATTTATATTGCTTGGAATCCAGTATGCAATTTTCCTGGGCGTACTGGCCGCCATACTAAATATGATCCCCTACATAGGCATGATAATCGCATCTGTGTTTTGCATGATCATCACACTCACCAATTCTACTGAAATTACAGACATCTTGGGCGTGTTGGGTATATTGGTCGTAGTGCAATTTATCGATAACAATATTATTATGCCCAAAGTGGTAAGTTCTAAAGTTAAAATAAACGCATTGATTACTATCCTGGGAGTATTGGTTGGTGGTGCACTGGCAGGTGTTTCCGGAATGTTTTTATCTATTCCTGCAATCGCAATATTAAAAGTGATCTTCGACCGGGTAGATAATTTAAAACCCTGGGGTATGATTTTAGGAGATGAAATTACCGGGGCCCGGAAAAGTAAATTTTACATGAAGCTCGGATTCTTAAGTAATAAATTAAAACCTCCTGCACCTGTAAAACCTCCAACACTTGAATGATCAGTGATGAGTGATGATTAATGAGTAATGAGTGATGAGTGATTAGAGTATTGTATGATGTTTACTGAAATTTTGCTGTCCTTTACATGGTTTCATTCAACTCAATGCATTAAATGTTATACTTATTTTGACCCATTTTGCCTTTCGTATTTTTAATCACCTCCCGTATATTATTGTAATACTTCCCAATAGAATTTTTCTGCGTTGCCAATGTGGAGATTATTACTCAATTGTGCCCAATATTCTACGGTACTCATCTTAGATTTAAAAAACACAGCCTGATATTTCGTGGTACACTAATTGAATTTGTCTGGTACATTTAAGGTAGCCATACTAAGTGTTTCTAGCTGAATATACTGACATCGCCATTTAAATAGAAGTTGTACCAAAATTATTAACGATTGTAAACAAACCTTGTATGGAAAAACTTTGCAAGTTCACCGAAGATAAACTATGTACGTTATTGTCATTTTTAACACAGTTGCCCGGTCAGCTTGAAATGATTGCAGATGAAATTGATAATGACAATTTAAGAAATGCTTTAAGCTCAGTGGCGGAGGAAAGCACACAATATGCGATGGAATTGAATGCACAACTTAAGCGTCTTGAAATTTTACCGCCGGTTCCTGTTATTATTAACCTGGAGGAGCAAATAATTGATCATACTTTATTGAACACCAAAAATGTAAAGGGGAAGGAAGTGTTATCCATATGCGAAAAAAGTGAAGCTTTCTTTTCAGCATTGTATACTGACCTGTTAACAGAGTTTTTTCCCAATTCAACATTAAAGGATATGATGCAATACCAGTTGCTGGGAATCAGGTCTGCATTTATGCAGATCAGGTTGCTTAACTCCATTCGTTTTAATAACGAAATGAAATACGCTGCTTTTTAAAAACAAAATTTATATAATGAAACCAAACATCGGGATATCTGATAAAAACTTAAAAGCCATTACGGCAATGCTTTCTGTTGTGTTAGCAGACAGTGTATTGCTGTATACCAAAACACGCAAATTTCATTGGAACGTAAAAGGCGAAAGTTTTATGGAATTGCATAAACTTTTTGAAGCGCAATACAATCTTTTGGAAGAAGCCATAGATGAGATAGCGGAAAGGATCAATAAACTGGGAAGCCCAACCATTGGTACGATGAAAGAGTTTTTGGATTTGGGAAATATTAAAGAAAGCCCCGGTAAATATCCTGATCAGAAATCGATGTTAACCGAGCTGTTAAAAGACCACGAATTTGTGATCATCGCATTACGTAAAAACATTGATGAATGTGATGAGAAATTCGGTGATGCCGGAACCACCGATTTTATGACTAACCTGATGAAGCAGCACGAAACAATTGCATGGACTTTAAGAAGGTATTTGAATTAACAATATTACATATCTCTATTTTAATCATAATAGTATAATGAGTGGTTTAAAAAATGTAAGGAAGGGAAGCAAAAAAAAGAGGGCAGGGGTAAATTTTTTACAAAACCAGTTTGATACGGTTAAGGCAGAAGGGGCGGTTAAAACGAATTTTGAAGTGAATACCGGAATAAAAGATGTAGATGATAAATTAATAGGAGACGACCTTGAAATGGCAATCGTTAAAGATGAGTTTGTAAATAATGCGCAAACGGCAGATAACAATGAAAATAATTATTAAACTGATGGGAGCGGATGGTAAAATAGCATGTTGCAGATTTAATTATTGATCTTAAAAAAAAGTATAAAATTTTGGTTGTCTATTTGAAAAGTGTTTTTAATGATGCAGGCGATGTTACTTTATTTACCGCAAGGTTTTTTAAAGAGTTGTTTATGCCTCCTTTTGAAATAAAGGAATTCATCAGGCAATGTTATACGATTGGTTATAAGTCACTACCGTTGGTTGGAATCACTGGCTTCATCATGGGATTGGTACTAACCCTACAATCACGCCCAACCCTTGCTGAGTTTGGTGCTGAGTCATGGCTGCCTGGTATGGTGGCCTTGTCGCTTATACGGGAGATAGCACCCGTAATTACAGCATTGATTTGTGCCGGTAAAATTTCTTCCGGTATAGGCGCTGAACTGGGATCTATGAAAGTAACGGAGCAGATAGATGCCATGGAAGTTTCTGCCATTAATCCATATAAATACCTGGTGGTTACAAGGATTCTCGCAACCACCCTGATGGTTCCGCTTTTAGTTGTATTTGCAGATGGGGTCGGAATTTTAGGCGGGTATATCGGCATCAATATTCATAGTGATGTCAACATGTTCCGATACTTTTCGCAAGTGCTCGCTTCACTGGAATTTTTGGATATTATACCTGCCAGCATTAAAACATTTTTCTTTGGATTTTTTATTGGCATGATTGGTTGCTACAAAGGATTCACTGCTGCCAATGGAACAGAGAGTGTGGGTAAGGCGGCTAATTCCGCAGTAGTTGCAGCTTCACTTACGATATTCATTATTGATATGATTGCAGTGCAATTAACTGATCTCTTTTTCTAAAATAAAAGTATGATACCAGGGGAAGCAAATATAAAATTACCGGATACTGTATTTTCTGAAAATCCTGTAATAGCTGTAAAGGGACTTTGTAAATCTTTTGGTAAAGACAATGATGTTTTAAAAGGCGTTGATCTTACAGTAGCTAAAGGCGAAAATCTGGTAGTGTTGGGTAAATCCGGCTCCGGTAAGTCGATTACAATAAAATGCCTGGTCGGGTTGATAGTAGCAGACAAAGGCGAAATAAAAGTGTTTGATATTGATATTACCCAACTGGATAACAATGCTTTGAACGAAGTGAGGGTACGGATTGGATTTCTTTTTCAGAATTCAGCTTTATACGATTCGATGACGGTACGACAAAATCTCGAGTTTCCTTTAAGGCGTCATTCGAAAAAACTATCTTCCAAAGAAGTAGAAGAAAAAATCTTGGAAGCATTGGGAAATGTTGGACTGGAAGAAGCAATAGACAAGATGCCTTCTGAACTATCAGGCGGAATGCGGAAAAGGATTGGTCTTGCACGCACCCTTATTTTAAAGCCGGAGATTATCCTGTATGATGAACCTACTACCGGTTTGGATACTATCACATCAAGGGAAATCAGCGAATTGATATTGTCTATCCAGAAAAAAAATAAAACAACTTCAATCATTATAACCCATGATATGGCCTGTGCTAAACTTACCGGCGATCGGGTGATCATTTTAAAAGACGGTGTGATTGATGCGGAAGGAACTTATGATGACCTGGAGAAGAGTGAGGACGAATGGGTGCGGTCTTTTTTCATTTAATAATGCCATAAAAAAAACAGTATGCAGAAGGAATCAGGTTTTACGTGGAAATTGGGAATGTTTGTTATAATAGGGTTAGTGCTGTTTGTAGGCACCATCTATTTTGTAGGAAAGCAGAAAAATTTATTCGGTTCCACCTTCCATTTAAAAACAAAATTTAAATCGGTAAGTGGATTGGAAGTAGGTAATAATGTCCGTTTTTCAGGCATCAATATCGGCACTGTTGACGGGATAGAATTATTGACAGATACTTCTGTGCTGGTTGATCTGGTAATTAAAAATGACATTCAGCAGTATATTAAAACAGATGCCACGGCAAGTATTGGATCAGATGGATTGATGGGGGATAAAGTACTCACCATCAACCCCGGAACAATTACCAACCAGCCGGTTAAAGACAATGACCTGATCCGATCAAAGAGTGCTGTTGAAATGGAAGATGTAATGAGCAGTGTAAAAGCCAGTGTTGACAATGCAGGGATTATTACCGCACAACTGGCGGAATTTAGTTATAAAATGAATAATGGAAATGGAGCGTTGTCAAAGTTAATCAGTGATGAAGCATTTTCCAGTAGTCTTAAAAGTACCTTAACCAACCTGCAAACCAGTTCAAATGAATTTGCCAGGTTCACCACTAAAATGAATGATGGGAAGGGCGCTCTTTCAAAGTTAGTGAGTGATGAAAAATTTGGCAAAACACTTGACTCAACTATGTCTAATTTACAAGCAGGTACAAAGGGATTAAGTGAAAATATGCAGGCCGCTCAAAATAATATTTTGTTAAGAGGATTTTTTAAAAAGAAGAAAAAAGCAGACGAGAAGAAAGCGGCAGAATTAATAAAGCAGATGGAGCGTAAAACAAAAGATAGCATTAAAATAGCAACTGCCCGGGCAAAAAAGGAGGCTTTGAAAAAGCCGGTTACGAAAGAAACTGATAGCCTGAGATAAAATGGAACCAGATTAGTTGTACTAAAAAAACTATGCCCGTTTATGCCGGGTATGCAAATGGTTTTTTTCCGATGAGAAGGGTTTTAACGGTAGCTTTCCAACACCATATTTTTATTGGTAGTTTTACAAGCAAGCTATTACCGTCAAATGTATTAAATTTTTTATCATAGCATTTCGGTTAGTATTATATTCTTTCAAATGAAAATATTTGTTGATCTGCATTTTTTTTACCGGTTACCATGTCCGTTATAATTTCAGCAGCTATCAAACTGAAAGTAATCCCGTTGCCGCCAAAGCCCAGGGAAAATAAACTGTTAGGTAATTTTTTATAATTACCAATAAAGGGCAATCCATCTTTAGTAGCGCCAAAAGTACCTGCCCAACTGAATTCAGGCTTAAATGGAATATGCGGAAATAATTTATTAAAGTCGTTTACCAGTTGTTTTATTTTGCTTTTTAATAACTGGTCTCTTTTTACAGGGCTATAAAATTCTTCATCCCTGCCTCCAATTAATATCCTCCGGTCTTTTGTACTTCTAATGTACAAATATGGATCAGCGGTATTCCAGATAAGTACATCATCCTTCCAGAATGTTGTTTTTTCGTTGGCTTGTTCACTTGTACAGGCAAAGGTGCAATGCAGATCTACTATTTTCTGATCTACATATTTAACTGCTTCATAGCCCGTGGCGTAAACCAGTTTTTTAGCTTTTACTGTTATACCGTTTTCAGTAGTTAGGGTAACGCTTTTTGCATGATGTGCGATTTTTATAACGGGTGTTCTGTCGAAAATCCTTACACCTTTTGATTTAGCATTCTGCAATAATGCATGGGTAAATGTATAGGCATTCGTTTGGGCACCTGTTGCCGATAAAATAGCTCCCGGGGCATTGAAATTAAATTCTTTTTTTACAGAGGCTTCATCTAGATAGCTTACTTTAAATCCCTGGTCTTTCCTAATAGCAAATTCTTCTTTTAAAAATCCCTGATCTTTTTTATAAGCAGCGTAATATAAACTTTGACTAAATTCAAAATCGGTGAATTTTATTTTTGCGGCTATCGCTCCCAACTTTCCTATTGCATCAGCACAAAGCTGGTACGACCGTACTGCATTTTTTAATCCGACCAAATCTTTTAGTTCACAAAGTGGCGTGTCAATTTCGTATTGTAATAGGGATGTGCTGGAACAGGTGCTCCCCAGGCCGATAGAGCGGCCATCCAAAAGCATGCAATCTACACCTGCATTCACCAGGTGATATGCAACCAATGCACCTGATATACCGCCTCCGATAATAACCACCTCGGCTTTGGCTGACTTTTCCAATTTTGAATAATCAAAGGGTAGTCCATGTTTTGCTAACCAAAAGGGATAGCCGGAACTTAAATTCATTAATTTTATTTTATTGTTTTAAAAATGATTGCATAGGGAAGGTAAAGTGTTTTTGAATAGGAGAATTCACCTGTTGCATTTATAGAAATTAAATAGCCTTCCTTTACTAAACGCAAAAGAGTTGGTGCGTCGCCAATAATCGTTTATAATATAGTAAAACTGTGCCATACATTTCAGTCATTTATCTATTGGGTGTTGCTAAATCCGATGGCTATCGAAGATACCTGCTCCTGGGACAACAAAATCTCTATGACTTCAAATCTTGCAGATTTTAGAAGACAGTGAGATTTTTTTCAAAAGTTAATTTACCTGAAACATCCTTTAACGTATCCCTGAATACCAAAATTATTTTTGGTTTATAAATACGGACGGCAGGGTTATCAACTTTTAATAAGGTGGGCGAGGCCAATAAAATGAATACACTTTTCTAAAGATGGGTGTGATAATTTTATATGCCCACATCAATCTTTATAATTTGAACATAAAAGTAATCTGTCATAAAGTTTGCAGTTTTTGTTCTACAATTGTGGATTATTTTTCCCGCTTTTTTTAAGTGATTTTAAATGCAAAAAAAAGGGATGATTTTTTTGAAACACAATGCAGTATTGCATTTCAGGAATTCCGGCTTCGCTATTTGTAAATCTGGCAACATTTTAGATTCCTTTTAGACGTAATAACATTCTTTAATTAATTAAAATCATCAGCTATGAATTCAGGTAAATTGTTAACAGGAGTATTGATTGGCGCCGCTGCAGGTGCAATTTTAGGAGTATTGTTTGCACCAGATAAGGGGTCAGAAACAAGGGATAAAATTTCTAAAAAGAGCTCTGACTTAAAGAACAATGTAAAAGACAAAATCAATGATTTGGTAGACGGTATTTCCAATCATTACGAAAATGTAAAAACGGAAGCCGAAGACGCTTTTGCTGACGGAAAGGAAAAATATGGCAAAGCAAAAACAGAAGTTAAAAACTCATTTTCTTAAAATAATTAATTCTGTTGTCTTTAAATTAAAATAATGGAAAATCAGCCAAACACTTTTGGATCCGTACTTGAAAATGCAGGCGATTACCTGGAAACAAGACTGGACTTATTAAAGCTTCAAGCTGTTAATAAATCTTCCGATGTTACTTCATCGGTTGTTTCCAGAATGATTATCCTGCTTATGGTCTCTTTTGCTATTTTTATTTTGAATATGGGATTGGCTTTATGGGTAGGCGAATTACTGGGAAAAGTATATCTTGGTTTTTTTGTAATTGCTGGCTTTTATATGCTGATAGGGTTGATACTCCATTTTTTTCGTAATTCGTTACTTAAGGAGCCTGTTAGTACTATGATCATCAAAAAAATGCTCAATTAATTCAATATGGAAATCAATAATGCAGCGGATTTGCGGGCTGCTATCCTGGAATTAGAGGATAGAAAGCTAAGAGATAAACAGCAATTGGTTGAAAATTTTCACGCATTTACAGAGAGTCTATCACCTGTAAATCTTATTAAAAGCACTTTTAATAAAGTAAAAGAAACACCCGGAATTTCCGGAACAGTGCTAAAAGCCGCTGTGGGATTAGGTGTTGGAATTCTTTCAAAAAGATTGCTGATCGGAAAATCCGGTGGTTTGGTAAAGAGAATGTTGGGGTCTGCCCTTGAAATGGGCGTAATGGGTGTGGTAGCAAAGAATACTGGTACACTGCAATCTAAAGGCGTAAGGTTAATTAAAAGTCTTTTTGGTTCTAAAATCAAGGTGTAAAAAGTATTATCACCTGACACAAATTTATATATTTTGAGAAAATGCCCCTCTGGAAAAGGGGCATTTCTGTTATCTTCGCCTTTATCATGTCAAAATTTCTCATCGTTGGCCTCGGAAATACCGGAGAAGAATATGCTAACACACGACATAATATTGGGTTCGATGTAATGAATGCATTCATTCAAAAACATACTGTTAATTTCAAGGTAGACAGGTTGGCTTACGTAGCTGAAATAAAATGGAAAGGGAAGCAGTTGGTTTGCATTTGTCCCACTACTTTTATGAATTTAAGCGGTCGTGCGTTTAAATTTTGGATGGATAAGGAAAAAATACCCCTTGAAAATACACTTACTATAGTAGACGACCTCGCTTTGCCGCTTGAAAAACTAAGGCTGAGACCGGGAGGTTCGGCAGCCGGTCACAATGGTTTGAAAGATATTCAATTGTCGGTTGGAACAGATCAATATCCTAAACTCCGTTTTGGTGTAGGAAATAATTATTCAAAAGGAAGGCAGGTGGATTTTGTATTGGGCAGGTGGTTGCCTGCCGAGATGCCCCTGATAAAATTAAAAATTGAAAAATGTATTGATGTGATAGAAAGTTTCGTTTCTATTGGTATAGAGCGAACTATGAACGAAGTAAATAAACTTGCAATACAACTGTAAATATTTTTCTTAGCCTGCACATAATTGTTTTTTTTATTTCATTTGTCTATATTCGTTGTTGTTTTCGGAATAAATAATACCAATAAACCATGAAGATAATATGTGTTGGCCGCAATTATGCGGCACACGCCAAAGAACTTGGCCACGACTTACCAGATGAACCGGTTATATTTATGAAGCCGAAAAGTGCATTGTTGCAAAGCCATACACCTTTTTACTATCCTGAGTTTACCAATGAATTGAATTATGAATGTGAATTGGTACTGCGGGTATCAAAAAATGGTAAATATATACAGGAACGGCACGCCACCAATTACTACAATGGCATTACCGCAGGTATTGATTTTACAGCCAGGGACATTCAGGATGATCTGAAAGCGAAAGGGTTGCCATGGGAAAAAGCCAAGGCGTTCGACAATTCTGCAGCAGTTGGGAAATTTATCGATATTGTACCGGGCTTCAATAAAAAAAATATCAACTTCAGTTTTTATAAGAACAAAGAAATGGTGCAGGAAGCCAATTCTAGCCAAATGATCTTTAGTTTCGATTATATTATTTCTCATATTTCCAATTATTTTTCCTTAAACATTGGGGATCTGATCTTCACAGGCACACCTGCAGGGGTAGGCGAATGCGTGGTAGGGGACGAATTGGAAGCATTTATTGAAAAGGAAATGCTGCTGAAGATGGAGGTAAAATAAGCCTCGTATAAAATACTACTGAAGAAAATCTGGTTTGCAACTTTTTCATGAAAGGTGAATATTTACACCCTTTAGAAAGATGCAAGCTTTTTGACAAAATAATTTCCCGAATTTTAAGGCTTTCGAATAACACTTCCTATTGAGCGTAGTTGGGGGTATATTTATGTATTTTTGAAACATGTTGCACAACGATGTTTTATTAAGAGCTTATGAATTAATGTGTATTGCCAGTGAAATGGCAGTCACATACGAATTGAACCGTCAAACCTGTAAATATGTACACGCCGTATCCCGCGGCCACGAAGCCATTCAATTAGCTACAGCTTTTCAATTATTGCCCTGCGATTATGTAAGCCCCTATTACCGGGACGAATCCATGTTGCTTGGAATGGGCTTTACACCTTACCAGTTAATGTTGCAATTATTAGCCAAAGGAGAAGATATTTTTACTGGCGGCCGTGAATATTATGCTCATCCAAATTATAACGGAGCAGAAAGGGCCAACATTATTCATCAAAGCAGTGCCACTGGTATGCAGGCAATACCAACCACCGGCATTGCACAAGGGATACAATACCTGGAAAAAATAAATTCCCCTTTACTGAAAATGCATAGGAGTCTAAATTCTCCCAATGCAATATTACCCGTGGTTATTTGCTCTTTTGGTGATGCTTCTATTACGGAAGGGGAAGTGGGTGAAGCATTCCAATTTGCGGCGCTGCACCAGTTACCCATTATTTACCTGGTGCAGGACAATAACTGGGGTATTAGCGTAACCTCAACCGAAGCCAGGAGCACCAATGCATACGAGTTTATTCAGGGGTTTAAGGGCATTAAAAGTATCAGCATAAATGGCAGCGATTTTGAAGAAAGCTACCTTGCAATGAAGCAGGTAGTGGACGAAGTAAGGATCAGCAGGTCACCATACCTCGTTCATGCAAAAGTGCCGTTGCTGGCGCATCATACAAGTGGCGTGCGAAAGGAATTTTACAGGTCGGAAGAAGATTTAATAAATCATTATAAAGATGATCCCGGCCCGAAACTCCGGAAAAAATTAATGGATATCGGGATTGGAGAAAGCCGTCTTCAGCAGATTGAAACAGAGGCGATAGAATCTGTAGCAAAACAATTTGCCAATGCCATTGCAGCACCGGACCCAGATCCGATTACTGTAAGTGATTTTGTTTTTGCACCTACACCAGTAATTGAAGAAAGCGGTGATCGGAGCCCAGTAGGAAAGGAAAAGGTACTGATGGTAGATGCAGCTCTGTTCGCCATTCGTGAAATTATGGAAGAATTCCCCGAATCAGTTTTATATGGGCAGGATGTAGGGCGAAGGTTGGGGGGTGTTTTCCGGGAAGCGGCTACGCTGGCAGAACAGTTTGGCGATCACCGCGTTTTTAACACAGCTATACAGGAGGCTTATATCATTGGCTCCACGGTGGGCATGAGTGCGGTTGGTGTAAAGCCAATAGTAGAGGTTCAGTTTGCAGACTATCTTTTTCCAGGGATCAATCAACTGGTGACCGAAGTATCCAAAAGCTGTTACCTTAGTTGTGGTAAATTTCCGGTGCAGGCTGTTATCCGGGTGCCGATTGGTGCTTATGGTGGTGGTGGTCCATATCATAGCGCAAGTATAGAAAGTACGCTGTTATCTATTAAAGGAATAAAGATTGTGTATCCCTCCAATGCCGCAGATATGAAGGGCTTGTTAAAAGCTGCATTTCTTGATCCCAATCCGGTGATTATGCTGGAACATAAAGGCCTGTATTGGAGTAAAGTATCCGGAACTGAAGGGGCGAAAATGACTGAACCCTCCGGTGATTATATTATTCCGTTGGGGAAAGGATTAAGTGTATTGCAAGCCAATGAAAGTTCCGTTCAGAATGGCGAAAGCTGTTGTATTATCACCTATGGAATCGGCGTTTACTGGGCAAAAGCCGCTGCTAAAAATTTTCCGGGGATGGTTGAAATCATCGACCTGCGAACTTTATTTCCATTAGATGAAACCTTGATTTACACTACTGTAAAAAAACATGGTAAGTGTTTGATTGTAACAGAAGAACAGCAAAACAATTCTTTTGCAGAAGCCTTGTCAGGGCGGAT
This sequence comes from Chitinophagales bacterium, assembly GCA_038213285.1. Classification (GTDB taxonomy): domain Bacteria; phylum Bacteroidota; class Bacteroidia; order Chitinophagales; family Chitinophagaceae; genus Ferruginibacter. Next base: position 309 of record JBBQTL010000168.1, on the reverse strand, counting down.
ATCCAAAGCGTGTTTCAGATATCTGGACTGTTCGGTAGAGGTAATCGGTGCTTTAAACCTTCCTTCCGTACCGATGAATATCGGACTGGAACAGGCCATGCTACCAAATGCCGGTAAGGTGTCAGACAAATTAAATGAACTTTTAAACAATTAGGAACTCAGCTTTTATCAAAATCTCCTATATTTGCACCCCGAAATGTCGGGGTAGCTCGGCTGGTTAGCGCATCGGATTCATATCCGCCACGGCGGACGGCGGTTCAAGTCCGCTTATTAAAACTTGTAAAGATATTTGTCGGGGTAGCTCAGCTG
>JBBQTL010000167.1:0-13397 GCA_038213285.1 Chitinophagales bacterium | reverse complement strand
TCAAATAAATCTGGTTTGTAGATGGCACCTTCCCTAAAAGAGAAGGTAGCGTTTTGGATAGAAAGATTGAATTGGCGTGCTGTATCGCCTACGATATTAAATGCACTCAGCAGGTTAGTTGCCTTTATATTTTTAAACCGGAGGCTGGTGGCTGGCTGCCCGGTTTGCCAGAGGCCGTCTATAAAATTGTATCTATAAAAATGATCTACATTTTCTACGGTTACATCTTCTATCAGCCAGTTGCCACTCGTCAATTTTGGGTTTTCATCTGCTGGAGAAAAATGCACAAATGCAGCAAGCATATTGCTTCGGTTCTGGCTTTTATGAATGTATTCTCCGGGGCCATACAACTTGCATTTTTTTACAGTAAAGTTGTAGCATCCTATTCTGAAACCGTTGCAGGAAGTATTGATTGTACAATCGGTAACTATAAAATCTTTGTTATCGTTACCGGCAAATGCATCATCGCCTGTTCGAAAGTCGCAACCTGTTACAGTGAAATTATTACAGAACCTGGTGTGAAGGCCATCATGACCAGCACGAATAGAAACATTTGCTACAGTGGCATTACTGCAAAGCCTGCAGTTGATAGCCCAATTGGCAGAATTTTTAATGGTAATGCCTTTGATGGAAATATTGCGGCAATTGATTAACCTAATGCAATGGGGCCCACGAAAACCTTCCTCGCCTCGCGGATTTTTGCAATCCACACCGTCTATAATTCCTGCTCCCAGGATAGCGATATCTGCCAGGTTTTCTCCAAAAATAAAAGCATCATTTTGATAGTCATTGTATTTATCGCTTCCATAAATGATGGCACCTTTTTCAGTTAGTAAAGTCACGTTACTTTTTAACTGTATGCCCCCTGTAGTAAAATTTCCTGCGGGGAAAAATACCACGCCGCCACCATTTGCCCCACAGGAATCAATTGCTTTTTGTATGGCCAGTGTAATTAAGCCGGGCTGGTTGGGGGTAATGGTAATTTTTATTGGTGCAGGGCTTCCTGATACCATGCCAGTTACAAAAAAAGAACTGACTATTAGTAAATATTTTAATGCCGGTAACGTTCTTAACTTTCTTATTGTATTATTCATTTTGTCTTTATATTTTTCTTTAGAAATTAGTGTCACGAACGATTAAACCGGACCGAAGCTGGTGCTGCTTATTATAAACTATCCATTGTCTCTTGTTCTCTACTTTGCCTCCTGGATTAGTAGCCATCGATAGTCAGGTGTTACACATTTAAACAGGCAGTACAAGGGAGTTAAACAACCATCACCGTAGCATCAGCGGAGAAAGGAACGCCAGGTAGATTTTCATAATTTATGATGTTGAATAAACTATTTATTTAAACCTAATTTTTGTAAAACAAGCCGCCCCACTTCTTTACCCTGCACACTGCCTTTGTTGATGGCATTCATGTAATGAATACCTCCATAAAATCTACTTAGTCCGGCTTCGTTTGCAGCAGCATAAAAAGAAGGGAAACTTCTTACCACGCCCTGGTATTGCATTTCGCTGCTATCTGTAAAATTAAAATTTTCGCCAAATAATTGTGTAAGCACTACGGCTGCGGAAGCCGATACAACACTGTGCCCGCTTGGGTATTCGGGAAATGGAGGAGTTTGGAGAAACGGCTGCCAGTTAGGGTCAATGTATTGATTAATGAATGTTGCTGGTCTTACTACTTCGCTACGGTATTTTTCATCCCAGCAACTAATAAAACCTTCCAGCAAAGCGATTGAAGTTGCAGCTAAGGCTTGCGCTGTTTTTACTTCGCCAGCCTTAGATTGCTGGCAGGCTATTGATGCAATTGCTAACCAATGTCCACCAGGCGTCATTTTTTTTGTGGCGAATGCTGCATGACCGCTGTGGTTCATTACAAACGGATTATCATCCCAAAAAGTAGTAATTTCTTTAAGGCTATCTGTAAGTCGCTTTGATAAATTATACACTTGCAATGCATCTTTAAAAAATGGACTGTTTTGCTTACTGCTGTATGTATAAGGTGCAGGAGGTTTACATTGGCTGCAGCTATCAAGGGCAAGTGGCCTTATTTTATTCCACCAGGGCTCTGTTGCCTCCATATAGTCGGGTGGGGTAGGCTGCCATTTTTCTTCCACTCTTTGTACGTTGTATCTGGTCATGCCCCTTGTTTCTGTATAAAAATCTTTTAAGGCACGTTTCCATATTATTTTGCCGATGGAATCACCCAATTGAACGGACCTTTCATAAAGAGCTTTATCTAAACTCTCCGACAAATTAGTCAGCATATTTTCTGAATAAATCCGTAAGCTATCTTTATTGAAAATTACATTGGAAGCCATCACTGTAAATGCTTTTACAGCGGCAACTGTAAAATTATATTGAAGGCCTGAAGTGGGTTGTGGTATGTCATCAAAGCCACGCAATCTTGGCGCAAAAGAAGGAAAACTGGTATCGCTGAACCTTATTGCTTCATACTGCGCCAATGATGCATAAGCATATATACGGCTTGCTACTGGTGGCGAAAAAACATCATACACAATGATGTCTTTTAGATTTTCCATATTCTTTTGCATGATGGCTGCCGGAGAACTTTGTAAAACTTTTTTTCGTTCAGCGGGTCGTATCTGTGTATTGCTATTACAGGATATGTAAAAGCAGGCAGCTAGTAATATTTGAATAAAAGCATTTTTCATATAAAGGTATCGCAAGCGTATTTTTCAATTTGATACGTTCATCAAACAAATGAGTAATTCTGTTTTAACATGCACTTGCTAAATCAATATTTAAAATATAGCTATACCTTACGACATATCATACTAAGCTAAAATTTTAAAATATTTTTTGACCCAATAAATAGCTGGTTTTTATTTTAATCACCTGGCAGGTTTTATATAAATAGTACTATCAGAAAAAGTATGTGTGGTATGATAAATCTTATCCAATAATATAAGAATATCATCTACGTTGTCTGTTGCGTTATAGGTAATGGAACAAGGTTTAGATAATAATTTAGCGGAGGAGAATTGAACGTTATAACCAAAACTTTCTTTAATTGAAGCTGCCACCTCTTTTAAAGTAACATTGTCGAGTACCACTTTTGAACTAAACCAGCCTGTCATTTCAAGTGAATCCACTTCTAAACGATTAGCCGTTTTAGCGTTTGTATTTACATCCACTCCCTGGTTCCTGGTAAGTGTTGCATAGTTGGTTACATTATCCCCTACTTCTACCTTACCTCTTAAAACGCTCACTTTTATCGAACTGTTATCAGCTCTTTTTTCAATTATAAAGGCTGTACCCAGTACCGTAGTTTTTAATCCCTCTTCGGTTGCTACTGTAAATGGATTAGCTGAATCGTGGGCTACATTAAAAAAAACTTTGCCAGCGAGTAAAGTAATATTCCGGTGGTTTGTAAAATGCTCAGGATATTTTATAGCCGATTTTGCATACAGCCACAATAAAGAGTTATCAGGTAAAATTATTTTTGTTGGACTATTGCTGTTGTTTACCCGGATCAAATATTTAGCTGTATCCACAGCACCATTCATCTTGTTTTTATTGAACCAATCAAAAGCAAAATAAGAACCAGCAAACAGCACCAGCATTGCTGCTATACGGGCTATATAATAAAAAACAGATTTACCCGGTTTAAACTCAACAACGGTTGCTTCCTTTTCTATTTCCTTAATTTTAGCATTAACAGCTTCCCAAATATTGTTTTTTGTTAAGTTTTTATTGCTATTATTAAAGTTATCTTCCAGTGCTTTATCATCCAGACTATTATACCATTGATCCAACAGCAGCAATTCATCCGCTGTGCAGGCATCGTGTTCATCTTTTAAGATGATGGCTGTAATATCTTTTTTATTGTAAATCATTTCATGTTGTTTTTTGTGGGTACAGATTACCCGGTAACCCGGTATTTTTCTAAGGTTATTTTTATGCGTTTAATGGCTTTTGATATTTGGTTGCGTACCGTTTGATCGGATAATAAGAGCATTTCTGATATTTTTTTAGATGATAACTGTTCATCCCTGCTCAGTAAAAAAACCTGTTTCATTTTATCCGGCATACGATCTAACTCATTATTTATTATTAATTCCACTTCTTTATAAGAACAGATATTTTCCGCATCCCAATCGGATCTTTCAGATGCATTTATAGAAAGTTCATTTACTTTCTCCTCTATAAGGTATTTTTTCTTATAATAATTGGTAATACGGTTTTTTAATGATCTGTACAGGTACAAATCAACGTTACCATTAATGTTTAATTCTTTCCGCTTTACCCAGATGGTTACAAACAAATCCTGCACAATATCACTTACCTCGTCTTCATCATGCACTTTCGCCAGGGCAATGCTGTATAATTTATCCCAGTATTTATTATATAACAATTGAAAAGCCGGTTTGTCATCTCTTTCCCTCATTAATTTTATCAGCTCGTAGTCAGATTCATTCATCATATTGCAAGTATTGTATCCCTGGTATTTGCTTTTGTAAGGTCAGCACAACAAAAATAACTACTTTTTTTGCATATACTTTTCGTTTTAATTCTTCAATTTAATAGTGCATCTCAAAAGATAATTTTTTTATAGTCAGTATAACATTGTTACTGTATCAGGGAAGCATATAAAATGCCAGGCAATTTCAACATAAAAAAAATTATAGGGAGGTATGGTATAAACTGCTTGTTCGATTGTTATGCTTTTATAAGCGAACGCCAAACACTGTTTAAACGATTATACAATTGCCTTTGCCTGATTGCACGCTAACATTTTTAAACTGGAATTAATAGTAAAAAAGCTATACTATTTTACGGTACCTTTTTTATCAAGTGTTTCTTTTCTTATGCTCTTGTTATTTTGTTGAGGTCTTTATCTTTTCTTTTAGGAACGATTCTTCGGTTTTAGTGAGTTACCTAAGTTAAGTAAATTATTTAGCTCTACTATGCCCAAATAAAGTAATTAAACTCTTTTTTAACCAACGATATACACTTAAATTAAAGTAGCTTTATGATCAACAGACTTTCCAAAACAACTGTTTTCCTTATGAGGTCAACATTCATCTTTGCACTTTGCACCTGCTTCTTCAATGCACTTCTTGTTGCATCCCCAGGCTATGCTCAAAAGTTGAAAGAAACAAAAATTTCCATTCAATTTAGTGGCCAAACGCTGGATGAGTGTGTAAAGCAAATTGGAATAAAAACGAATATCCAGTTTGCCTTTAACCCTGAAGAATTGAAAATCTTCAATTCTTCAAACCTGAAATTCAAAAAAACATCTGTGCAGGATGTTTTAGAAAGGTTGCTGAAAAATACCAGCCTTTTGTTTGCAGAACTTGGTAGTAAAGTGGTGATCTACAGCACTACGAACCAATCAGATTTAACGCAAGTAAAATTTTTATTAAATCCTTCTGATGATCCTCTCCTTCCCATTTCCGGAACTATTTTAAATGAAAAAGGGGAACCAGTGCAGTCTGTAACCGTTACTGTAAAAGGTACCAGCCGCTCTGTAGTTAGTAATGAAAGTGGAGTATTTTCTATAGAAGCGGATGAAAATGACGTGTTGGTATTTTCCAGCATTGGTTATTCATCGAAGGAAATTGCTGTTGGTAAAAACAAAACGCTTAGCATACAACTAGCCACTATTGTCAATGCCTTAGATGATATTGTTGTAATTGGTTATGGTTCTCAAAAAAGGAAGGATATAACCGGGGCAATTTCCTCTCTTAAGGGAGAAACTTTGAAAAATCTTCCTGTACGCAGTGTAGCAGAATCCTTGCAGGGAAGGGTTGCAGGGGTATTTGTTTCTGGCGATAATGGAGCACCTGGTGCAGCTCCTTCGATTATTATCCGGGGGCCGGTTAATACCAGGGGTACAGGCCCTTTATACGTGATTGATGGCATTCCATTTACTGATGCTGGCAACAGTTTCAATATGCAGGATGTGGAAAATATTGAAATAATTAAAGATGCAAGTGCCGCAGCCATTTACGGGGCGGCTGCTGCTGGAGGTGTAATTATTGTCACCACCAAAAAGGGTAAAGCCGGAAAATTGTTGGTTTCAATTAATTCCTCCGTGGGTTCAAGAAAAGCATTAAATCTTCCCCGTTTACTTTCAAAAGATCAGTTTATCACTGCCAGAATTGCTAATGGTGATGATGCCAACTCTTTTTTTGGACCTGAAAGTGGGAGGGCTGCTTTGCCAAACACTAACTGGTTCGATTTTTTATATAGAAACAGTTTGGAACAAAATCATACTGCATCTTTAGCAGGGGGCAATGATAAATCAACTTACTATATGTCAGTTGGATACAATGACCAGCAAGGTGTAAGAATCGATAATTTCGTTAAACGTTATACGATCCGAATTAATTCCGATCATAAAATCAATTCTCGCTTGAAAGTGGGTCAGAATTTTTACCTTAGTTCTGAAAACTCAAATCCTACTAACCTCCCAAATCAAGGAGCACTTTCTTTTCGCAGTTCGCCCATTATGAAGGTACTTGATCCCTTAAATGCTGCTGGTGGTGGCTGGGGAAGAACACCAGGTTACTTTCAAGGCGGTAACGATTATGCGAACGAATTAGTAAACTATAGAAGAAACAACAATTATACCGCCAACCTTGCAGTTTATGGAGAGCTTGAAATTATCAAGGGGCTAAAGCTACGTCAAAACCTGGCCTTAAAATATGTAGCTAACGACAACTACTCTTCTAGTTTCAGGTATGATTGGGGGCAATCAAGAAGAGACTTTACCAGATTTGGCAAAGGGTATAGCAAAGGGTTAGAATTTTTGGGTAATACTACTTTAAACTATGCAAAAAAAATTGGCAAACACGATTTGTCATTACTGGCAGGATATGAGGCTTTAAGAGGGAAAGGAGACTTTATTGACGGATATGCTGATTTTTCCAATGCCAACTTAAACCGTGATTTTAATTTTGTAAGTCAATTGACAACCGCAAATAACCGGTTAAGTGGAAGTGGATCTGATGTGTCTCGTAGAAATTCTATGTTTGGACGAGCTACGTACAGTTACGCCGATAAATATTTGTTTAGTGCCAATGTCCGTAGAGACGGTGTTGCTACCGCTTTTGGCCCTAATAATAAATACGGAGTATTTCCCTCTGTTTCATTCGGTTGGAAGGTTATTAATGAAAACTTTCTCAAAGGGTCTAACATATTTTCCGATTTAAAATTACGAGCCAGCTATGGTACTTTAGGCAATAGTGATGTAGATGGGTTTTTGTTTCTAAATTCTTATAATGCTGGATATCCTGCGGTGTTAGGAGCGAATGGGCCAATTTTAACCAGTTTCAACATCAGAACTAGAATGGTCAATAAAGATATTCAATGGGAAGAAGTCGCTACCACTAATTTTGGTGTAGATATGGCTTTTTTAAAAAATGCCCTTACTGTATCTATTGATGCTTATTCAAGACAAACAAAGAAGATGGTGTATTATCTTCCCATTGCGGGCTCTGCCGGGCAAGGAGCAGATTTGCCTTTTAATATTGGTCAGATGAGTAATAAAGGAATTGAGTTTTTGGTAAATTACAATGGTAGCATCAAAAAAGACTTTTCTTACAGTGTTGGATTTAACGGCGCTTACAATACCAATAAATTAATTTCCCTAGATCCCAAGTTGGGTGGTCAGTTTTTTGATGGGGGTTTAAATGAATTTTATGGTGGTGGTGCTACAGCTAGCAAAACTGAACCTGGTAAGCCATTAGGGCAATTTTATGGTTGGGTTGCAAATGGTATTTACCAAACCGATGTTGAAGGGGGTAAGGGACCAAAAGTAGGTAATTATACACCAAGAGCTGGTGATTTAATATATAAAGACTTAAATGGCGATGGTAAAATGACCGATGATGATAGAACCTACATTGGTAACCCATGGCCTAAATTAACTTACGGCATTAATCTAAGCATACAGTATAAAACAATTGATATTAGTATGTTGCTTACCGGAGTGATGGGCGTTGATATTTACAATGCGCAAGAATCATTCAATCACAATTTCTTTGGTGATTATAATACCACTGCTGATATTTTTAAAACATCCTTTTTTAATGGAACAGGGTTAACGAACGTGCCCCGGGGTTTTTATCCACAAAATGTTCAAGTTGTTGGTGGAGGTGACCGAAATGGAAATTGGAGCCGAGTTTCCAGTTATCATGTACAAAGTGGTTCTTTTTTAAAAATGCGCAACATGCAAGTCGGTTATAATTTCTCAAACAAACTCACAAAAGTTGTGGGCATATCTTCCGCAAGGTTCTTTATGATGGCAGATAACTTATTTGTCATTACAAAATACAAAGGATACGATCCTGAAATTGCAGGTGGAGTAAGAAGTAGGGGGATTGACAATAGCAACGGAAGATACCCTTCAACAAGATTGTTAGCAGTAGGGTTAAACATTAATTTTTAATATTTTAGAACACCAGATAAAATTAAATTTTATGAACATAAATAGAAAAATAGGAGCGGTCATTTTTGTTATATGCACTTTGTTTGCCATTACATTTTTTTCTTGCAAAAAAGGTGTTTTAAACGTAACAGATCCAAATGTATTTTCAGCAGATAATTATCCTGCTACAATTGACGATCTAAATATGGAACTGAATGACGTTTATGGTCGTTTTCGTGCTGGATATTACGACGCTGACTGGTATCGGTTTTTCGCACTGAGTCGTGATCACAGCGCAGATCAGGCTTATAAAGCAATTGATTTTGATGCCGCCACGCAGATTAATTTCACCAAAACCGATCAAGCAGTGGCTGTATTGTGGGAAAAACATTATGAAAATATTGCCAAATGTTTAAATGCCTTAAACGATATCGACAGGTTTAAAGTTAAAAACCCAAGTATGAATGCCGCAGATAAAGAACGAGTTGACCTGATTGAAGGTCAAGTTCGCTTCGCACGGGCATGGAACTACATGATATTGGTTAACTCTTATGGGGAAACAATGATCACTACTGAGGCAGATAAAGCCAAAATGGGTGTGCCTATCATTAAAAAGCTAGCGGGTATTATTTCAGAAACACAAATACCAAGAAGTTCTATTGGCGAAGTTTGGACCTATATAATTGACGACCTGAAAGCATCTGAAGCCATACTTAAAACCAAAACCTGGAGTGGAAATGATATCGCCAGAGCTAGCGGTTGGACTGTAAAAGCCATGTTGGGCAAAGCCTATGTCTATAGCCAGCAATGGGCGCTGGCAAGTGCAAAATTAAAAGAAGTAATTGATGGTAGTGGCAAATCTTTGATTCCATTTGATCAATTTAAAGACATGTTTGGTGGTAAAAATGAATTTAGTAACGAATCTTTGTTTGAGTTAAACGTAATCAAAGATGAAAGTCAAGGGTGGAGTGTTTCCGACAATGTTGGTACTCGCCTTAACATTTATCTTGCCCCTGCTGTGATTAATGAAGATGGCTCCACAGGAAAAAATGGCTTTGGAAACTATTTTGTACACGACAAAAACTTATTTAGGTTTGGTTTTACTGGTACTGCGGTAACACCCGCCGAGCAAAAAGTGCCAGCTTATTTAGCACAATCCCGAACCTGGCGAGATAGTAAAACTGTGGATCCAAGACTATGGGTGTATTCGTTCCAACCTTATTTAGATTCCTTAAGATGGGACAATGTTACCAGACCTGCTGCAAAAATGCCAGGCGACGGGGTGAATCTTGAGACTAATATAGCATGGTGTTTTCAAAAATATGTTTTAAGGGATGCTTTCGTTTGGTCTAATAACATATCTATCGGTCACAATATGTACATACTGCGGCTTGCAGAAGTGTATCTTTTGTATGCAGAAGCACTTACTAAAACCGGCCAAAATGTAAACGCCCTTGAATATATTAATAAGGTACATCGCAGAGCCTACGGTCAGGCAAATGTAGATATTCCAGGTATATACGATTATGCAAGTTTAACCGCCGCCACAGAGGCGCCTGATGCAGCTTTGAGAAACGACCCCCTTAAATATGAGAAATGGGCCGAGTTATTTGCAGAAGGAACCTGGTGGTTCGATGTATGTCGCTGGAAACTTGGGCAAAATGAAGCAGATTTTTATCAAAAAGTTGCCACCGGTAATTTAACCTGGAATGATAACAAGTACACATTGCCTATTCCATTAAGAGAAATGAATACCAATGCGCTGATGAAACAAAACAGTGGGTATTAGTTTTTAGCATTTTATAACATTTGGTTTTCAGACATGAATAATACAGAAGTGCAGGTTGTTCAGCAATGAGCAACCTGTTTCTTTATTTTAGTTTTCTGCATAATTTTAATTGTAAGTAATTCGTAATTTATGTAAATTTTGCAGCAGACATTAATTATTAATTTAGCGTTCATGCTTTCATTATGTTGGCAGTAGGAATAGTGTTTTTTATTTAATAGGGATACATTCTTTTTAAATATTGGCCACAGTTAATCAGCTAAAACTGTGGAATTTTTTTTTAATTTTAAATAGTAGCATAATGAAAAATCTTTTAACTTTTTTATTCATTTATTTTATTGCTTCATTAATCAGCCTGAATTGTTTAGCCCAGGATTTTGCAGATTTGGCATACTTTAAAACTGATAATATCCAAGCTGGAATATCTGCAGCAGGCGAAAAACGGGTGGTATTTATGGGCAACTCAATAACTGAAGCCTGGGGCAAGGACTATCCCGATTTTTTTAATGGCAAGCCCTATATCAACAGAGAATAAGCGGCCAAACTACCCCGCAGATGCTACTTAGATTTAGACAGGATGTAATAAAACTAAAACCATCCTTAGTGGTAATTTTAGCGGGTACCAACGATATTGCAGGAAACACCGGTCCTTCTACTATTGAAATGATTGAAGATAATATAATTTCTATGACGCAGTTGGCAGAGGTAAATGGAATAAAAGTTATTATATGTTCTGTTTTGCCTGTTTTTGATTATCCATGGAAACCAAGAATTAGACCGGCTGAAAAAATTGTGGCTTTAAATAAGTTGCTAAAAAAATATGCCCTTAAAAACAAATTTATCTATCTTGATTTTTTTGCTGCCATGGTTGATGAACGCAATGGATTAAAGGATGCGTTGACCTTTGATGGAGTTCACCCCAATTTGGCAGGCTACAAGTTGATGTCGCCACTTGCAGCAGACGCTATCAGAAAAGCTTTTAGAAAAAAATAATTTCTTACACGGCTAATTATATAAAGATCTTTTGCAACTTTAGGGAGAGTAATTTTAGCTGAAAGTTAGAAAAAAGCAAAATTTGTTATCGGGTTTATTTTAAAATTATTCTTTGCACAATTAGAGGAGAGCGGCATCTTGTAGCTAATTGTTTAACTGACTATAAACTTTACATCTTGCTGTAATCTTTTACTTTAGATATGATATGAAAAAGCTTTTAAATTATTTTTTAGTGATTGCGTTTGCGGTACTGGTTTTAATGTCTTGTAAGCAAAAAACACTTTTTACTACGTTGCCATCCAGCCACACTGGAATAAATTTCATAAACAGCATTTCAGAAAAAGACAGCATCAATATTATTGACTACGAATATGTGTACAATGGCGGTGGCGTAGCATTGGCAGATTTTGATAATGATGGCCTTACCGATATTTATTTTGCAGCTAACCTTACTTCAAATAAACTTTACCTCAATAAAGGGAAAATGCAGTTTACCGATGTAACCAGTGCAGCAGGCGTAAGCGGTGAAGGCCGATGGTGCAACAATGTAGCGGTAGTTGACATTAACAATGATGGCTTAAAAGACATGTACATTTGCGCCACAAAATATAAAGATCCTGCCAGGAGAAGAAATTTATTGTATGTAAATACCGGCATTAAAAATGGGGTGCCCGTATTTAAAGAAGCAGCAAAAGAATACGGCATTGATGATAATGGCAATAGTACCAGTGCAGCATTTTTTGACTATGATAATGATGGCGATCTGGACCTTTACATACTCAACAATAAACCCGATACAGCTTTTTATCCTGGCACATACAGGGCCAGAGTGCTGGATGCAAAAACAGTAAATACCGGCAGGTTGTATCAAAATAATTTCAGCGATTCTTTAACCCACCCATTTTTTACAGATGTATCCGTGCAAAGCGGAATCAGCATTGAAGGCTATGGTCTTGGCATCAACATTACAGATATAAACCGGGATGGATGGAAAGATATACTGGTAACCAATGATTACATTTCTGAAGATATTTTGTATATCAACAATAAAAACGGCACATTCAGTAACAAGGCAAGTACTTATTTTAAACACACCAGCATGTCTGCAATGGGTAATGATGTGGCAGATATAAATAATGATGGCCTGGTAGATATTGTAGCTATGGATATGCTGCCGCCAGACAACCTGCGGAAGAAAACAAATTTTGGCGGTAACAATTACAATGCCTTTATTATGAATGACACGTATGGCTACCTTTATCAATATACCCGCAATACATTGCAGTTAAATAACGGTCCACGTTTATTGCAAAACGATAGCATCGCCGACCCTTCCTTTAGTGAAATATCTTTCTTGGCAGGTGTTGCAGAAACAGACTGGAGCTGGACACCTGCGCTGGCAGATTTTGACGATGATGGATTTAAGGATCTATTGGTTACCAATGGCTTTCCGAGAGACGTAACCGACAACGATTTTATAAACTACCGCAACAATGCAGTTAATATAGCCAGTAAAGAAATGGTGGTGAGCCAAATGCCTGCAGTTAAAATACCCAACTACTGTTTTAAAAATGGAGGTGACCTCACTTTTACTGATGTAACAGCATCATGGGGAATGAAAGCTCCCTCTTTTTCAAATGGCGCAGCCTATGCAGATTTGGATAATGATGGCGACCTTGACTATGTAGTAAATAATATAAACGAAGAAGCATTCGTCTATAAAAATAACAGCCAAAAAAATAAAGAAAAGGCCAACTACCTCAACATTCAATTTAAAGGCGATGAAAAAAACGTGGATGCCATTGGTGCATTTGTAACCATTTATTACGACTCCCTTAAAAAGCAAGTGTATGAGCATACACCCTACCGGGGCTACTTATCCACCGTAGATTTTAATGCACACTTTGGTATGGGAGCTATCAGTAAAGTAGATAGTATTATTATTGACTGGCCTGGCGGCAAGCAACAATTGCTAACCAACGTAGCAGTAAACCAGCTTTTAAAGGTAAATAGTAAACAGGCCACCCGGTTAACAAATAATGCTGTAGCCGCAATAAATAATACAGCCCTGTTTAAAGAAATTACTGATTTGGCTTCGCTGAAATTTACCAGTACAGAGATGGATTATGTGGACTTTAATTTGCAGAAAATGCTGCCGCATAAATTGTCGCAATACGGCCCATCGCTGGCGGTGGCAGATATTGATGGCAACGG
>JBBQTL010000166.1:0-13503 GCA_038213285.1 Chitinophagales bacterium | reverse complement strand
TGCAGTAAACATAACCGTTATCTGATTAAGCTTTAAATAGTCTACAAATCGGGTGAGCATCGACCTGATATCACTGTTAGTGCCTTCGGTCATTAAATTTGTGATCGGATCAAGAATAACAACGCTGGCTTTTTCTTGATTGATCATTTCTTTTATAGCAATCAAATGCAATTCAAGATTTTGTAAAGTAGGCCTGGCATAATAAAATTGTAAAAGACCCGATTTAATGAACGAATCCAGGGAAATACCAATCGAACGCATATTCCTGACAATTTGGTTAGGGGCTTCTTCAAAAGCACAATAAAGGCAGCGATGTTTATTTTTACAAACACTATAACCGAAAGTAGCCGCGATACTTGTTTTGCCGGTGCCTGCGGTTCCTGATACCAAAACGCTGCTACCGAGGAAAAAGCCTTTTTTATCCAGCATCTCGTCCAGGTCGGCAATGCCGGAAAGTATTCTTTTTGAACTGGACTTTTGTTGAATTGCGCCTTCAATAAAGGGCAAAACAATGATCCCATTTGCATCAATTGTAAAAGGATACTCGTTGTTACCATGCACTGAACCCCGGTATTTAACTACCCGCAGGCGCCTTGTGGTAATTTGATTTACTACGCGATTATCCAATACTATTACGCAATCTGCCACATACTCTTCTATACCATCACGACTCGTAAGCGTATTTCCTATTTCGCCTGTTATAATTGCGGTTACATCTATCGCTTTTAGCCACGTCAGCAGTCTTTTAAATTCTGAGCGAAGCACTTTATAGTCAAACCTGTAAAAAAGGTTATCGAGGGAATCAAGAACTACCCGTTTTGCCTTTATCTTTTTGATTGCCTCTCCAAGCCTTATAAATAAGCCTTCAATATCATAATTACCCGTATCAGAAATCTTCGAACGTGTAATGGGGATATGCTCCAGGTATAATTTATTATGAGCAATGTGCTTATCCAGGTCAAATCCCAAAGATTTTACATTCAATTCCAGTTCCGCTATATCTTCCTCAAATGAAAAAAACACCGCTGGTTCATCAAACAATACGATTCCGTTTACCAAAAACTCCATTGCCATAATTGTTTTTCCACAACCCGTATTACCCAATAACAGCGTAGGACGATTCATAGGAAGACCTCCCGCTGTAATCATATCCAAGCCCTGGATTCCTGTCAAAGATTTTGGAAATTTCAAATCCTGTTTTTTAGTTTGAATGACTTTTGACATAAAGCTTTATTTTAATAATCAGGAGCTATACTTCAACGAGGTTAACAATAAATTCCTCCCTTGCCGGTCTTATAAATTTGTTTTCCATTATCATGGTAAGAATATACTGGATGTATTTTTTGAACTCTGTTAAATCGGTTTTGCGAACATAATAATAAGCACCTTTATCATACAGCAGGTCAGCAATTTTATCCTGCAGGGAAGTAGAATAAATAATTACCGGAAGATGCTTCAACTTTTCGCTTGTACTTATTTCTGACAAACATTGCAAACCGTTTTTGCGGGGCATACTAAAATCTATAAAAAGAATATCGGGCAGGTTAACGGAGTTTTGATTGAGATACTGCATCAGCTTTTCGCCATCCTCTACAGTTGCAAACCGGGTGTTGATTTTTATTTCACCTAAAATCCTTTCAAAAAAACCGCGGTCATCCTCATCATCATCTGCCAGTAAGATGCTTATAGGCATATTTGTACCCCGAATGGAAATTTCATTTTGCTTCATATTGTAAGATATTTTTCTAATCCTTATAAAATCGAAATGGATTCTTATAGTTTCAGCGTTTTCAGTGGTATAGGCCCGGGCGTGAGAAGTAAACAGTTAAAAAAAAGGAGAGAATTTCCAATGCAAAGTTTACCCTAATTTGTGAAATAACTGTTACATAATTATATGATTAAGTTACATTATTCACGCATTTTAAGTGGATGATTACGGAATTATTTGAAATGCATTGAATACCTCCTGCAATTTCTTTTTGCTCTAAATGGAAATGTAATGATTAGTCTTTCGACGCAGAGGGTATTGCTGCAATTTGTGACTAATGAGTGCTGTGAGCAATTCTGATGAATCGATCCGTTCACTAAAATATTATGTCTTGAACAAATACTACAAAGGGAGATTTAAAGCGTGGTTTGAGTAGCAAATAAAATTTCCTTCATTTTATCAACATGAAATTGTATTTCTTTGCCTTTATCCTGGTAGTTTGCTGCCATTCTTGACAAACCTTTTTTTAGATGATCGTCTTCCATTTTCTTCAGCAGGTTTCTACGTTCCTCCATGATGCGTAAAGCTGTCCAAAGAGTAGACTCCAATATTTCTCCTTGCTTTACCACCAAATCCTTTTCTGAATAGGAATGCCCGATATGGCAACGATACCTGTCAGCTTTCCCATTTTCCTTTTTGATACTCCACAACCCTCCGCCACAATCAGGACATGCATAAATACTATTCTCACCAATCTTACGAACATTCTCATAATCCACTACCACTCTTTCTGCAATTTGAGATTCGATGACAACATCAGCCGGGGCGGGTATTTCCTGCGGTTCGGTTTCCAATATCTCAAAAATAGCTTCACCCATTCCGTTAAGTGAAATGCAATAATCTACTTCCATGTTATCGACAACAGAAAGTGGCATATCAGGATATTCAGCTTCATTAGGATCCTGAACAATGCTCATGCCACCACTTCTCTTAATGGCCATCATGCCGGTTGTGCCATCATCCAGCGAACCAGTTAAAATAATACCAATAACCCTTGTACTGTAAGCTGCGGCAGCCGAGCGAAATAATACATCAATAGAAGGACGCCAGCGGTTTTCTTCAGGCCCACGTCCAAGAATCATTTTACCTTTTTTTACTAGCAAATGGTGATTGGGAGCTGCAACATATATATAGCCCTTTTCTATTTGTAACCCTTCTTTTGCAACCTCGCATTTTAAAGTAGTATGCGGTTGAAGACGATGTACTAAAAAATCGCTGATACTTGTTCTGGATAAGTGCATAACGATAAAAACAGCAGCATCCATATCTTCTTTGAACTGAGATACTAATTCTATCAGTGCATTCATTCCACCGGCGGAAGCTCCTGCTACTATAATGAATTTAGGCAATTTAATTTTTTTTGAGTGAATTAAAGGTAGGTTTAAAAAGACGAACAAAGATTTTAGGAATGGATAATTTATAGAACGGAGGTAACATAACTTTAGAAAGGTACATATTAAATTCATCCTGCTCTGGGCGCAACCAAGCAGTATACACTTTTTTTAAAAGATATGTTTCTAGTGTACTGACAATTTTTTTTTGCAACAATGAAGATGAATTTTAAAGTCCCATAGGGGACATAATATCGGTAGACAAAAAATTTTATTCAAGTTTCAAGTCCGCCGCGGCGGACGTGATAAAATTGAAATGATATCACGTTCCTACGGAACTTGACTTACTCATAATTTATATAACTACCGATATATGGTTCCTAACGGGACGAAATACATAACCGGCGAAGTAAATGTTTTTTTAAAGTAAATGTTACAAATTTAATTTGTCAATACACTTGGTTATTAAACATTCGCTTATTTCGCTGCCCGTTTGACCTCACCCCCAACCTCCCGATGCATCAGGACAGGCTTTCTCCCAGGGTGAGGGGAGCTTGACTCTGAAAATTCGAAATTCTATTCGATTGGCTATCAGTCAGCTAATAATGGGTATATATTAATTGTCGCACCGCCAAGTGGTTGGCGGGGCCACCGAGCAAGGCTGGGCCGTGGTTAGTGTCCTCATCAACCACCTGGCAAAGCGATCCGATGGCTATCGGATTTGAAATGCACCATTTTAGAAATATCGCTGATTACTTCTTATACTTTATTCTTAAACCCATCAGGATAAAATTTATCAGCAACGAAAATAAATTAGTTACTAAAATTGGAATGTCATGTTTTAAAAAACCGTACACAGTCCAGAAGCTTAATCCTGTTAAAAGTGCTATCAGCATCCATAAAGAAATATCTTCCACTTTCTTTTCTTTGATTATTTTTATTAATTGAGGTACCATAGAAAGTGCTGTGATGGAGCCAGCAGTTATACCCACTACCTGGATTAGTGTATCTGTCATTTTATTTTTTAAACTTATTCCCAGTCAAACGAAATTTTTTCATTCCTTATTTATCTTTCTCTTTATCAGGTCAGTAATGATTTTTGCGGCCATTGAACTCAATGTAATACAATTGCTGCCAAAACCCTATGCAAAATATTTGTGCGGAAGTGGTATGTAATTGCATATAAAGAGTAGTCCATACTCAGATATACAATAGGTACTTGTCCAGATAAATTCAGGATTAAATGGATGCCACGGAAAACCAAACTGAAATCCTTTACTAATAGATTTTTCTTTTTTTCTATTAGTTTATCCCGTCTCTTAAGATTGAAAACTTTTTCATCACCCACCCCGATGAATGACAACACTATTAATAACTTTTATTACTTAATTTTTATTAGCAATTCGCCAGATCGTATTGCTTACATCATCCGATACCAGCATGGATCCATCTGCAAGCACTGCGATGCCTACAGGCCTTCCACGTACTTTGCTCTTTGACAGATCAGTTATAAAACCTGTTAAAAAATCTTCAGGAGGTCCTGAAGGTTTCCCATTTTTAAAAGGAATAAAAATTACTTTGTAGCCTGATAATACAGATCTGTTCCAGGAACCATGTTGCGTAATAAATGCCCCATCCTGATACTTTGCAGGAAACGTATGGTGCCTGTAAAATAAAAGCCCCAGCGATGCAGTATGTGATCCCAAAGGCACATCAGGCACAATTACTTTTTCAATTGCATCAGGGCTTTGTTTATCTGCCAGCCTGGGATCTTTGTGCTGGCCATAATAGAAAAAAGGCCACCCATAAAAACCACCTTCTTTTACGCTGGTAAAATAATCTGGCACCAGTTCATCACCCAGCTCATCCCTTTCATTTACTGCTGCCCACAAAGTTTGGGTGCCTGGCGCCCAATCCATGCCTACTGGGTTTCTCAGCCCATAGGCATATATCCTTTCGCCTGATCCATCAAGGTTTACTTCAAGTATAGCAGCCCTTCTTATTTCATTATCAAGCCCTTTTTCTGCCACGTTGCTTCCAGACCCAACACCGATGTAAATTTTATTTCTAGTTGTATTCGTAATGATATTTTTTGTCCAGTGCCGGTTGTTTTCACCAGCAGGAAGATCAACAATTTTTTTTCCTGTTACCTGCTGCAGCAAAGTGTCGCCAGGCTGATAATTATATTTCATCAAAGCATTTGTATTGCCCACAAAAAAATGATTTCCAATGATCAACATACCAAAAGGCTGGTTCAAATTTTCTGCAAAAACATACTTCTTTTCCGGTACCCCGTTTTTATCCGCATCTCGGTATAGTATAATCCTGTTGGCACTTTCGCCAATATGCTGTGTTTTTATTTTACGGGAAATCTTTGCTCCTAATTTTAATATACCTTTTAATATGGTATTGGATTCTGCTACAAAAATATCGCCATTGTCAGCCACATAAATCCATCGTGGATGCTCCAAACCATCTGCAAATTTATTTACAAAAAAACCTTTTGGCGCCAAAGGCATTGCGCCTTCCTTCCATCCAATAACTTCACTGAAATTTTTGGCTGAACCAGTAGCGAAGGGAACTGGTAAACTATCATCCTGATAACCGGATGTTGTTGCAGATCCGCCATAAGATCCTTTATTCAATTTTTTAGTATTGCAGGAAACCACAATAAAAATAACTAAGGCAATTGAGAAGATATTTTTCATTTTATTTAAGCAATGGCAATTTTTAAAAGATGCCAGTGACTTGTTAATTATTAATTATAAAAAGCGAACCCTGTACATCCGGAATAACAAGTTCAAACTTCGCTTGAACAATTAAATTTCGGAAAATAATGACAAAAACGTTCACCAGAAATTCCCCTCTGCCATATTCCCATCTGAATGATGGACTACAAAAATTAAAACTTCGTTTTAAAACGATTATAGACGTTAACGCCTTACGTTTTTTTCTTTGCTATAGGAACACAATCTGGCACTTTTTTACCTGCCTTAGTTTTAGTTCCAAGTTGTTTATACCCTTTCCAGCAAGGGTCGTCTTTCGGTTTAGCACCTTTTGTTTTTGTTGCCACTCTTACTCGATTTATTTAATGAAGGGCCGGAAAAAGAAAAGGCGGCCAATCTTACTTGATTATTTTTTCAGTCTATCCTTAATCTTCCTTTTCAAATCCGATAGCTATCGGATGTTGTCCATCTGCAGGCATTGCATAAATGTTTTCGGAGATGCTGTTTGTCGGTTTTAAATCTCCATCTTTAGTATTCACGACAGGCGAATCAGCATCTTTTGTTTTATAATTTCTTTTATTATACTCTTCCTGATTTAAATCAGGTGCCTGTTCGGATTGAATATTTTTATCTTGTTCCATTCATTTTAATTTTTAATTACGAAATGAAGAACTGGAAAAATTCAATCCTATTTATTAAAAGCAATCTTTAAATCAGTCGAAACCATTGCTTGTGCATCTTTAGCTTCTGCAACAACGGCTGCCATACCAAAAAACTCATGCGTGGTTCCGTTATACAGTTTGTAATTGGTAGCTACACCTGCCTTTTTTAAATTTTCAGTAAGTAATTCCCCTTCGCTTCTTAAAGGATCGTACTCTGCTCCAATAATGGTGGTAGCGGGCAAGCCTTTTAAGTTTGCATTCACTAAAGAGATTAAAGGGCTCTTAGCATCAGCAGCACTCTTTAAATACTTGTCAAAAAACCAATTCATCAATCCCGAACTTAATGGCTTGGTGCTGTCACTTTCTTTGTAAGACACCGTATTAAAATCGTAAGCGGCAATCGGATATACCAATACCTGGTATAAGGGCAATTGCAATCCCTTATCCCTTGCCATCATGCTTACGGCTGCAGCAAGATTCCCTCCGGCACTTTCACCTACTACTGCAATCTTTTTTGGATCACCTTTTATTGAAGTAGCATTTTTAACTACCCAATCGTATGCAGCGTAACTATCATTGTGTGCTGTGGGAAATTTAAATTCAGGCGCCTGCCTGTAGGCCACCGAAACGACTATGGCTTCTACCTGGTTGGCTAATCCATCTGCAGAAGCATTGTAAGTGTTGAGGTCTGCAATTACCCATCCGCCGCCGTGATAATATACAATTACGGGATATGAATCTTTGCCCGTTTTAGGAGTGTAAATACGAAGATGTATTATTCCGCCCGGCACTGAGATGTCTTTACCCACCGTATCCAAATTGCTCAATGGTATTGAAATGGTATGCTCTTTTATTACATCCATAGCAGCCGTAGCAGGCGAAGGTTGTTTTCTTGCTTCCTGTGCCGTTAAGGAGGTGATTGAAGGTGCATTATAACTTACCAGTTTTTCTATCACCACGGCCATAGGATCTGTCATGTCTTTTCCCCAGCCAGGTTTGGAACCGGCAGGTGTGAGGCCAACGGTTTTATTTGTTGAATCTGTTACTTCTGTTTTAGAACTATCCAAGCTATTGGAGTCAGACTTCGTTGCATTATTATCACATGATGACAGTAAGAGTAAACATACCGCCGTAAAAACAGGGAGGCTATTTTTGCATGATATATTTTTTTTAAGCTTTAAGTAATTCATTTTAAATTTATTTAAATGCTTGAGAAAATTTTTAAACTTTTTACCTGATGTTCCAGGTATAATAGAATGAATGTTTTTTTTAAAATCCCTTTTGTCGGCAGGTTGGTTTTTGCTTCGATAAATGATTCCGTAATTCCAAATTTAGGGTTGCATTTTTTTGCTTCTACTGTCGCGGAAAGAATGAACGCAGCTTTTTTGTCTACACCAATTTTTTAATTTTGTTTTTATTTGTCATACTTACCGCATCCACCAAGGGGCTACTTGAGAACTCATGGGCAGATACCATCTATTCAGATTTAATTAAATGGCAAGTGACTCTTTGTTTGGGTGCATTCTAAATCCGATAGCTTTCGAATTTGAAATGCATCCCTTTGTTTTTTGCTTTTTGATTTGAAAAACAATGAGCAAAGTGATAATAGTGGTGCCAGGATTTATTACCATTTACCTGCGTTCAGAAAAATGAAAGGCAAGGCAGGCAACTGCCCATATCAGCACAAAATTAATTGTAATGATAAAAGCATAAGTGCCTCTGTTACCCTGGAAATTCCCTATGCAAACTTCTCAAACGTTCTTCCACTTATTATAACAGGGAGCTCGTTTATTTTATAGTTCTAAATTTCCTTTTACTATTTATTTTTTCCTCATCCGGCTAACAAAATAAATAATAACGGCAATAACGAGTACCACGATAAATATCCCTACTCCCATTCCTGCTTTAAATATACCCCCTATAATTTCGCAACCTGATAAAAGTGTGATCAAAGAAAAAAGGAAGGTGTAAACGAATAAATGCTTTTTCATCTTTGTGTTTTTTAAGTTGAAATGAAGTGAGTAAAATTTGATTAGAAGTTGCTAACCTTAATTCAATAACGATTATTAAATAAAAATTTTATTGATTTTTTGTATTACTGTTGATTTGCTTGTGCCATTTTGTGCGGTTGTCATATTTTTTGTCATATCATTCAATTTTCATTTTCAAAATTGAACGACATGACAAAATCTATTTATGCTATTGCCTTTAATTTTTTGGCAGCGGATACTTTATTTGCATCCTTCTTAGTTTTACCCGGCTTTAAAATCACTTTTGTCCATCCATTGTCCCGTGCATCAAAATGCGTGTAAGCATCGGGCGCTTCATCCAATGAAATTTCGTGTGAAATAATCTTTGATGGATGGGCTTTGCCGGCAGCTATCAAAGTGCACAGTTGCCTGTTGTAAGATTTTACATTGGCCTGGCCGGTAGCAATACTTTGTCCCTTCATCCAAAAATTACCAAAGTCAAAATCCATGTGTCCTTTCTTCTGTAATTCTTCTTTTGATTTCGGGTCTTTAGGAACAAATACACCCACCACACCAATTTTACCCGTTGCTTTTACAGCCTGCACCAATTCATTCATCGTTGTGTTGGAATGTTCCGTACCATGTTTATCACAGCATTGATAACCTACACACTCGCATCCTTTGTCTGCACCCTTTCCGTCGGTCAATTCAAGCACCTGTTCAACAGCGGAACTTTTTGAAAAATCAATAGGTATGGCTCCATATTCTTCCGCAAGCTTCAAACGATCGGGCTGATTATCCACTACCATAATTTTACCTGCACCTTTAATGGCAGCCGAATGAGCCGCCATCAAGCCAACAGGCCCGGCACCATAAATAACGACTGAATCACCTGGTTGTACACAAGCCAGTTCTGTGGCATGATACCCGGTTGGAAAAATATCCGAAAGCATTACATAATCATTTTCTTTTTCAATTGCATCTTCCGGCAGTTTCAGGCAATTGAAATCTCCGTATGGTACACGCAGGTATTCTGCCTGCCCACCTTCATAAGGCCCCATTCCTGCAAAACCATAAGCAGCACCGGCAGTACCGGGATTCATGGTAAGGCAAAAACCAGTATACCCAGTCTCGCAGTTTTGGCAATGGCCGCAGCCAATATTAAAAGGCATACATACCATGTCGCCAACTTTAATCTGGGAAACTGCATTGCCAATCTCAATTATTTCTCCCATATTTTCATGACCGAATATTCTTCCTGATTTCATGTCAGTTCTTCCCTCATACATATGAAGGTCGGAACCGCAAATGTTAGCAGAGGTTATTTTAACCAGTACATCGGCAGGATGTTCAATTTTTGCATCCGGCATTTCGCTTACCCTCACATCGTGGGGACCATAATAGACAAGTGCTTTCATTTAAATTAATTTTAAGAAGTAAATAAAAAAAGCAGCAAGCTTTTCTCCAAAAACCGGCTGCTAAAATAATCACATCGGATCCTTCATCTTCTTTTTCATACCCATAGTTTTCATTTTCCCATTCATCATTACACCTTCGCCTTCTTTAAGCATGTGGGTGGTGCCGTCTTTCATTTTCATCGTGCCATCCATCATCACCATTGCGCCGTTAGGAAAAGTCATGTCTTTTTCCATCATCATTGTTTCTCCAGCCTTCATCTGCATCATTTTACCATCTTTCATCATCACACAATCTTTTTGTTTGCCATGCATCATGTTTGAATCCATTGTGCTATCCATTTTTTCCTGCGCCTTTGCAGACAAACTGAATATAAAAACTGCAATAACCATTAGTACTTGTTTCATGTATTTTTGTTTTTTTGGTGAAGATTTTAAATAATTTATTTCAGGCAATATTTCTCCTACAGCCCTGTGTAAAGCCGGGGACGTTGCGCCGTTGGTTGTTAATCACTCCATATTATTCTTCCAAGCAACGTCTCTCCGATAGCCCTGTGCAAAGCCGAGGACGTTGCGCCGTATGTTGTTAATCTTCCCTACAATAACGACACTCATTTTACTGGGCTTTTTTACCTGTACGCAACAAGTGGGTTGCCGTTACTGCCATCAGACTTTACTGGTGGCGCAACGTCCCCACCCCGGCACGGCTCGTTGGGAGACATTGCTTTTAATGGAAGCCTTCGAAAAATATTATTCCAAGTAACGTCTCTCATTTAGCCCTTACAATAACGACAGTCATTTTATTGGGCTTCTTTACCTGTACGCAACAAGTAGGTTGCCTTTACTGCCATCAGACTTTACTGGTGGCGCAACGTCCCCACCCCGGCACGGCTCGTTGGGAGACATTGCTTTTTAAGCTACTAATCATTGCCTGATTGTTTCACCAACTTGTTATATACTCCTAATATCAGGATAGGAGCAACCCATTGCCCAACAAACAGCGCTTCCGGTTTTTTGCCCATCATTTTTAGCGTTAATGAAATCGCCACTGCAATTCCTGCACCTATCAGGTAAGTATCTGATGGTAACTTTGCTGTTTGGTTCTCAATAGATTTCGTTACAGCGCCTTCTTTGTGTTCTGAATTTTCCATTTTGTTTAATTTTAGTTTGTTATAAATTATTGTACCTTTTTTTATTTCCTATTCCAAGCAACGTCTCTCATGCAACCCTCTTTACTGCCATCAACTTACAGGTAACTCAACATCCCACCCCGGCACGGTTCATTGTGAGTCGTTACTTTTAATGAGTGGTAACCTTGCCTTCATAAGCGAACTCCCCCATTCTTTCATTCATTTTTTTAAAACTTGGATTTTGAATTTTTAAATAACAGGTTATGATTAATGATAAGCGAATAAGTTTCATTTGAAGTTTTCATTTTTTTTAAGTTGGTTGAGCTATTTGATTTTGAGAGCGGAGTACCAAAAACTCTTTTCGGAGACTTTTTCTTACTTCGTTTTCTGACATTTTGAAATTTGCGGCAACTCGTTTTATGGTGATCGATTGAGAACACAAGCTATGCATGATAGAATTTGCCTCAATTAGGGGTTTTGTATAATTTATTCCCCATTTTTTTAATTCCTTCCTCGTGTTAGTATGAATGTAACGAAGGATAAAAACGCTTAACGTGAAGTGTATTTTTTGCAAAACCTCCTCGTCTTTTAAACGGATAAATAAGTCGATGAAAATCTTATCAGCAAGACTCTTATCAGTTGTGTAGATGCAGATTACGCCGTACATTACAGGTGCATATTTATCATAAAGCTGCTCCCAGCCTCTCAGGTTATTTTCTCTTATCAGTGAGAGAATATTTGAATCTGATATTTGATTAGCAACACTTTCCATTCCCTTTTATGGTAAGAACAATAATGCCACAAATTTGAAACTTTGCAAAAAAAAGAAGATGTTACACAATTATGTAAAAAGGTTACATAATTTACAGATTGTATAATTATGATTGGAAACCTCCAGGTAAGAAAGTTACAGAAACCGTGGCAAGTATTGGTTGTAAAAAATAAACTGTTTCAATTATTATTAGGTTACATCTTACCGAACAAAACACCATCAAACCTATTTTACCACCCACAATGATCAGGTGCCGGCCGGTGATTTGGGGTTACATTGCAGGAACTTTAGGGTAGTTGGTTCTTATGAAAAACTTTTAAAAAAAACTTACAGGTTGTTAAAAAATCCATGTTTAATCTTTACCTGATGTTCTTGCAATATATATCCACATTCGACGTTGGATATTTGTATCATATAGTAAAATCTTAAAGGCCAGAGTAATCATTCCAACTTTTCTGATAAATTAGTTCCAATTTTTACCGCCGCATTTTCTGAACATTGATTTATTTAACCGATAACACTTCTTATAGAAATGTACCGTACAATTTCTAAAATACTCTTTCAAATACGCTATGGGAAAACTATATAAATCAAAGGAGTTAATGCCTGTTATTAAAGAACTTTTCATTATAAACACGACAAAAAAAAAGAAAACAGAAGCAGTTTTGGCTTTAAAGCACATACCTGGATATAAAAACGACGAAGAATATAACAGGCATCTTGCTGCAATTGTAGATTCTTCGTACGACGCTATTATAAGCAAAAATTTCGACGGGACTATAACTAGCTGGAATAAGGGTAGTGAAAAAATGTTCGGTTATTCTTCGAAACAAGCTATCGGCGAAAATATCTCTCTAATAATTCCACCAGAATATCTTAACCAGGAAAAAAAGATAGTGGAAAAAATACGCAATAATGAAATTATTAATCATTTTGAAACAGTGCGTGTTAAAAAAGGTGGCGAACAATTTTATGTTTCCCTTACAGTATCTCCCTTGAAAGACGAGGCCGGTTGTATTATAGGGGCTTCCAAAATTGTACGTGATATCAGTTCCCTCAAAAAAGCAGAAGCTGAGCTTATCCGGGCCAACAAAGAACTTATCTTTCAAAAAAAAGAAAAAGAAAACCAGGCAGCGGAGCTGGAGGCGGTTAATAAGGAATTAGAATCATTTTCTTATTCCGTGTCGCATGACCTTCGGGCTCCACTGCGGGCTATTAATGGATTTACCCGGATATTGTTAGAAGATTACCTTGTACAATTAGATGATGAAGCGAAAGAAATACTTGAAGAGATCATATCAAATTCCAATAAGATGGGGGAACTGATTGATAACCTGTTGAGCTTTTCCCGCATTAGTAAGCAACACGTCTCAATGGTTGACGTTAATATTAAGGAATTAGTAAATTCAGTAGTGGCTGAACAAAAGCAAATTGAACCAACCCGGACAATTAATCTTACCCTAAAGAAACTGGAAAACATAACAGGCGATAGAAATATGCTAAAGCAAGTATTTATCAACCTTATTTCAAATGCATTTAAATACACAGGTAAAAAGAAACAAACAGTTATTGAGATCGGCTCTTATCATGAAAAAGATGACTGCATATATTATGTAAAAGATAATGGAGCCGGATTTGACATGCAATATGCGGATAAATTATTTGGTGTATTTCAACGCCTGCACAGCAGTAATGAATTTGAAGGAACCGGTGTAGGGCTTGCAATTAT
>JBBQTL010000165.1:0-13554 GCA_038213285.1 Chitinophagales bacterium | reverse complement strand
GCAATACGCCAATGAGTTTTCATCGCTTGGGCATGGTGTGTTTACCTATGTATTATTACAGGCTTTAAAAGGCGATGCGGCAAATAATAAAATGATAACGGTAAATGGATTAAAAAACTTTTTGCAGTTGCAGGTTCCATTGCTGATGAAAAAGTACAATGGTGCTGCACAGTACCCGGCTAGCTATGGATTTGGAAATGATTTCCCGGTGGAGTTGATTAAGTAAATAGATTGATGCAAACTGTATCACAAAAAAATTGCTATAATTATATTTACAACTTTTTTAAAACTTTTATTCCCAGCAACTTCCTCCCCACGCTCCCTGCCTCGCAAAGAGACGTTAATGGTAAACCTTATTATCGTTAATGCGGTCGCATTATATTCGCAGGCGTGGATGCGAAGAAATTTCTAACCTCCAGGGTTCATCAACAAGCAGTACGTTTGGTTGGTTACAATAAAACGGTTACATTCAATATACAGGTTGTTATAATGAGATAAAATAGCTCAAAGACCGATTTCTTTAAATTTATAGCAAAAAGGGAAATGATATCATAAAAATGAGATACCAGGTGTACGTTATTGAACTATCCAAAAAAGTGTTTACCGAAAATGTAAAATTTCGGGCAGCTAATCCACAATTTAACGGCGTGCTGCAGTGTTTGTATGTTGGCATGACCAGTAAGACTCCGGCAGAAAGATTCAGGCAACATAAAACCGGGTATGTAAATAAAAAGGGGCACAACCTTTCAGCAAATATTGTTCATCGATATGGCAGCTATTTATGTCCGAGCCTGTATGATCAAATAAATGAAAAAGCGATGACCAGGCAGGAAGCATTGATGATGGAAGAAAAACTTGCCCTTGATTTAAGAAGGAAAGGATATGCTGTTTGGTTTAACTGATTGTAATTATAAACAGCCTTAAATGAACTTCCGCTGTGGTTTGTGTCACTTCTAAATATCTTCGCTTCAATAAAAGTTCCCCAATGGTATACCTCGCAACTTAGTCGCTGCAACCTTCCCACGCTCCCTGCCTGGCATAGCAACGTTGATTAAATTCTTATTATTTTAATATAGTTGTATTGCTATTGGCAGACGCTGTGGCGAAGTAGTCGAAATTTCCCTTGCATCATTATTTTATTTGGTTTCTTATCCTGCGTCCACAGGAATGAATTGAAGGAAAGTCTGCAATGTAGGTATAGATATTCATGCAGCGGCTATGGATTATAAAAAGTACTTGTATTGTGAAAAGACATAAGGAGTACGATTTATAAGTCAATCACCAAATTAAAATCCCATGGTAGTGTGTTAAGTGGTTTTGTTTCTAAATATCTTATCATGCCGGCATACCGTGATCCGTCAGATGAAAATTCTGTTAATCTGCTACTAAACATCGCAACAAACTGGCCCGATAGATTCGGTATTGTTAAAGCGTATTTAAACGACATATAAGTGCAATAATGTTGAAAGCGAAGGTCAAGTAACTCCTGGCGGTTGATACCGAAAAAATCTTCGCATGCTTTAACGATAGGAGCATAAGCTGGCCTGGTTGGCACTACTACGATTTCTTTATTTGCTAATATAGGTTGATAAGCCAGGTACTCAGACGGGTCTTCAATATATGGGTCAATTAACAATGCAAACTCAGTTTTCATGTCGTTTATTAAATTTGCCAGCGGCATGCCTTCCGCTTCATTCAAAGGGTCTGGTGTAATGGTAGCTGCCATAGCCTGCAGTTGTGCATCCGTGAGTGTTGGCTCTACTGAAGGGCCTTTCATCACTGCATTTACGATGCTGAAATGGTCACTCTTGTATCGCTGGTTGCAAACGGTACAGGAGGCTAAGTAATTTTCATAACAATATGCCAGCCACCAGTAAGTACTTTTAGGCCTGAAGTGTTCTACATCTCCGTAGGCCACTACCGTTGCAGGCGTTTCACAATAGGCACACTTATTCTTCGATTCTTTTAGTAACTGTTTCTTTGCTGGTTTCCAGGTAGCGCTCTTCAAAACCTTGTTTACATCGGCATCCAGTTTACCATCCCTTTTTAATTTAAGCAATTCCAGGTTATAGGCAATTCTTTTAACACCCCGGAAGTTGGCCGAAACAGAGCCGGTTCTTTCTCTTTTTAGGGGTATCATTTTATTGCAGTTTTGCTTTCAGTTTTTGATTAAAGGTTTTAAGCAGTTTTACATCCTTAGGGTCGAGCGAACTGTTGGTACGCACATTCATTGGAAGGTCTGCTACTTCCAGTGTAAGTTTTTTTATTGCTGCTTTTTCTGAAGACGTTTTATCTTTTTTAAGCGTTAATTCTCTTACTTTTTTTTTTGCTTTTTCTACTTCAGCCGATTCATCAGAATCAACACCAAATACCGGCGACATCAGTACCTGGTGCAATAACATTTTTGAGGGGTCGCCAACAAATGCAACCAGCTCAATATTTTTTGCCACTCTTCGCAATGCATACAGTTCATTTTCTTTAGCTTGCTGCGCAGTAAGCGGTGAGTGAGTGGTTACAATTATTTGAAAGTTGGGCAATTGGTCGTTTAAGAAAGCATGCAGCCTTCGTTGCCATTTGGGGTGCAGGTGCAAGTCAACTTCATCAATGAGCAAAACACCTCTTGCCTTTAACGGGTCTTTGTAATTGCTGAAACTGTTAGTAATATTGTACATCAAATCTCCAACCCAGGCTGTTACATTCTGGTAGCCATCGCTCAACTGGTCAAGTGGGATTTCACCGTCAGGTGTGCTAAATAGCAGCTGCCCTTTTTGACGATCAATTTTTTTGAAATATACATTTTCTACCAAAAACTGGTTGAGCGCTGTTTTAACAATATTCAGGTTTTTACCGTTGCTTGAGTAGTCAATATCCATTGCCCAGTTAGCCAGCGAAACAAGTGTAGCATCAGGATTAAACAATGACTGTATGCCATTGCTCCGCGGCGACCGATAGAATGAGTCTTTACTTATTATTTTGCTATCGCTGCGGTTGAGCCGCCGGCTGGCGCCATAGGCCAGTATAAAATAATTGCGGTCTGCATTTTTAATGGCAGCATCCAGTTGCTCCAGTGTATCCCGGTTTTCATTGAGTATTTCTCTTATATGGCTGCCCCTGTTTATCTTTAATTCGATATGCCGCTCTTCGCCTTCGGCTGTTACAATATTTGCTTTTACCTGGCAATATTTTTTCTTATTTTGTACCCAGGCATCGGGGTTGCCCAATACATCGGCCAATGCATTGCTGCCTGCGGTAACCAGGGCTATCGCCTTAAGCAAGGCGCTTTTACCAGTACCATTTTCGCCTAATAAAAAAGTTGTTTTCCGGTTGCTGTTTTTTGCATCGCCGGTAGAAAAATCCATTTTTAAATGGGTGTGACATTTAAAATTGATCAGTTCTATATCTTTTAAAAACATAGCGTTTTTTTCTTAAAGTTATTTTATTAATTGGTTTATTAACTACTGAATTTTTCATAAGCTCCATTAGCCATCCAAACATTATTCCCCTCTACTATGCTGGCTTCTTCATTAGTTAGATTGAAACGTTTGTAGACCATTGATAAATCCTTCTTTCCATATCAGATATATCTATTGAAGAATTAAGATTTCTTTTTCCCAAAAATGATTAACTAACTTTTCAAAGTGTTTACGAATAATTTTTGATGCGATTTTGATCGGTATTTTTTAAATGTATTGGGGCTGATAATTATAGTTGCACAAATTAAGAAAAGAATGAGCAATTATAGATAAAGTGCATACCTGGAAAAAAAATCAGTGAATAATTACTTTAGCCGCAAACAGGTTTTGATTGAATTTGCGCCTCCAGACAGATGAAGAGTCTCAATAATATTACCATACATGAGGCGTAGCCGTAAACGTTATATTTTTAGTGTGGTTATATTGTTATTGGCAGATGTTTTTGCGAAGGGATATTTTGCTGCGTGCACTTTTAAGGCATTCATTATTTCAAAGCCAACACAACGTTTCCAATGCTACCTGCCACTACAATGAAAAAAATAGGAAACTTTCCGCAACTACAGTTCCTTACGAATAAACCTAATTACCGCACTGCTTTGCTCCGTGCTTTCCAGTCTTGTTTCATAGCGCCTGCCATCTACCATGGCCACCATCAGTGAGGTGTTGGGAGGAATGGATCCCAGGTTTTCCGCTACCATCACCAGCTCGTTTGACTGCTGCAATGTGGCAACGGCCAGCCTGATGGTGTACCCTTTATCTGTAAGGCGAACATGCTCGTACAGCAGTTGGTTATTTAGAAAAATAGCGATGGAATCACCATCCACTTCTGCATTATCATAAAACGTTAACTCGATTGAATCGCCACTGATGGGTATTTCCTGCATTACCTGCCTGCGCCGGGTTACAAATTTTTGTTCATTGTTTAAAGGTGTAGCTATAACTACCGGCGCTTTAACAGGAGCAGGTGTTGGTTGTATGGCCGGTTCCTTTTTAGAGGCAGGAACGGGTACTTGTTTTTTGGGTTGTATCGCCACATCTTTCGGCGCAGGCTTTTGCAGTGTTTGCTTCACCACTAATGGCTCTACGGGTATGGGTTTGGTAAAAGCCATTTTACCAATGCTATCAATCAATTCCGGGTCGTTGGCACCGAGGGTATAATTTTCAATTACAAAATCCCATTCATCGTTGAAGGTATGCGCACCCATTTTTTGCAAATCAACCGGTCCCTTTTCCTGCTCTGCGTTATTTTTTAAAGCTGCTTTTCCATTCAGGTACATTTTGGTGCCACCGGGGCAATTAAAATCTGCTGTTGTAAGATATGGGGTGGCAGACTTTGCAATAAAAAGCCGGCTACTGTTTTCTTCTTCAATCAACTGATCATCCCACCATACCACGCTATTGTCCCGGTCATCAAAATAACCTTTGATGCTATATCGCCTGTAGCTGTTGGCGGATGCGTAATAGTAACTGGTGCCGGTGATGCTGTCGCCGTTTTTTATTATTTTAAGTTCTACATTTTTGCGGTCAATCTTGCCTTTCCAGAAGCCGGTAATGGGTTGTGCAGTTGCAAATGAAAAAATTAGGATGGCTGCCAAAAACAATAAAGGGATAGCATAGCTTTTCAAACGGTTGTTGCCTGGCGTTTTTATTAAACAGGTGAGTAAAAATAGGATTTTAAGTGTTAATGATTTCCCTTCATGTCAACGTTATATGCTGTATCCCAGAGTAAGCCAGTGATTATTCTGCTTAGCCTGACTACTATCTGCTAGTATACGACCGGGTTTTCAGCTAATAGATTTCTTTTTAGCAACCTTTTAATGTACAAGGTAAAATCTATTAAACAGAAAAATATTTTTGCCAGGCTTTTATGCTTCTGGTCATTGATAGCTAAGTGGGTGATGCAACCAGGACGTGTAGGCCTTGTGTCCATGTTATATAAGCGTTTTTGGCTCACGCATACATAACCGCCTAAAGCATTTTTTGAAATATTTACAAATGATATTTCTCTAAAAACTTTAGGGTCGAATTAAACCAACTTTTATTTTTTTGATGATGTGGGTATAGGCGAAACTCATTCATAAAAAATTACCTGCCGCTTATTTTTAGGTTGATCAAAAACGATTTTTCTTAAATAAATTTTAATATTTGTTTTTTTCGGTTACTCAATTTCTATCTCAAAAAAACATATTAATAATAGAATGTTTATATAGAAAAAATTATTTAGTTCTTCTGAAAATCAATCATTTTACACAATCTCACAATCTTTTATAACATTGGTGATAAAGGCATCGCTTACCTAGGCTAATACAATACATGTGTAAATAAGTAATTTGTATAGTATTATTAATCAGGTATTTAATGTTGTTAAAAATTTAAAATCATCCAGAAAAAAAACAAAAATCATAGTGTTAAATAAATATTTTATGTTTCTTTGTATAAAATAACACTCAGAACATATATCGGGATAATATATTCGGGTATAAAAATTTAAGTGTAGCGATGAAAAGCATAATTACCATCATATCAGCCCTTTTATTCATTTCGAGTTCGGTCTTTATAGATATGTCTTTATCTGATGGTAATAAGCATGTACCTGTAGTGATAAATCAGCACGTATATGAGCCTGGAAGTGCACATTTATGCAACGAGAAAACTGAATCGTTGCCACTTGACGGGTGCAATTGCGAAAAGCAGTTGGAAGGTTCGCATGTTGTAAATTCCCGGTTTGGTAGCGTTCGGAAAGTATTTTCACGCCAAACTTTCTTTACTCCCTTATCTTTTTTAAGCAAGCGTTCAGCAACAGTGTTGCCAATACCAAATAAGGCCCAAGCTAAGTATGTTACCTATACAGAAAATAACCTGCCGCTTCATATACGCAATTGCATTTGGCTAATCTAATAATACCTTGTTTTCCTCCGTGTCGGCCAATATCGGCAAGGCTTGCATAGTGAAGTCTAACACAATATATTTTCCAACATTAAATTTAGTGAGATGAAAAATTTTAATATCGTATTGGTAGCAGTATTCACCTTAATATCAACAGTTGCAGTGGCACAAAATAATATTAACAGGTCAAAAAAAGAGCAAATGAAAATGGAAGTGGTAAAAATGAATACCACTCCAGCCAAAATCAGCAATAATGTAACTGCAATTAACAGGTCAGCTAAAGAGCAAATGAAAACCGACCTGATGAAATCGGCCAGTACTGAACAATCCCATGAACTGGTGATTGATAACTCGGGAAATTGCCCGAACCAGCTAACCTATTCAAATCTATCACCTAAGGAGCAAATGAAACAAAAAGTGGTGAAACAAAATAAATGCATGATAGCTGGCGATATTGCCGCTGTAAAAGACGGCAAATGCACCATGTGTGGTAAAAATGCTACTATCGTCAAATAATAATCGATTTTATTGACGGAAGAATGAACGACAAATGCAGGTAGGTTTTTTTTAAACTTGCCTGCATTTTTTTATAGTAAAGATTTACGTTTCACCCGGAACAAAATATCTCCGGCCTGGTTTCTATAAAGGAACCGCGATGGGGTAATTATTGCATTAATAAATCACCGCTTACATAAACAATTTCCGGTACAATTTTGCATCATGACCATAGATATCATCCGCAAAATGAAGTTTGCCCGTTGCATCTACCCATGCTGTATAATAAGTGATCAACACAGGTACCGGCTGTTTCAGCCGCACCATTTTTTCTTCAGCAGCGTTCATCGCTGAATCAATTTTTTCGGAAGTCCAGGATGCATCATCCTGTAAGAGATAAGTAGCCATTTTTTTGGGATCCTTCAAGCGGATACAACCGTGGCTATAGGCTCGTTTGTTTTTTGAGAACAGGGACTTAGCGGGGGTATCGTGAAAATAAATATCAAAACTGTTGGGAAAAAGAAACTTTACTTTGCCCAGCGAGTTTTGATCACCAGGGATTTGGCGGATAGCAGGCACTCCGTCACCTAAAGAACCGTTTTCTTCCATATCATGTTCTTCCAGGTATGCTGGATTTTTTTCCATCGCTGGCAAAATTTCTTTTTTTATGATACTTTCCGGAATATTCCAATAGGGCGCAAATACTACCTGGTTTAGGTTGCCCGTAAAGAGCGTAGTGCCGGCTCCTTCCTTACCCACTACTACGGCCATATCAAATATTTTTTGGTCGTTTTCTGATACCTGCAAATTAAATTCAGGAAGATTTACCGTAATCAGTTTTCCCTTCGGTTGCTGAATCATCCACTGGGTGCGGCCCATGTTCACAAGCAACTGTGCAATCCGGTTTTGCACGGGTACATTCAAGTCCTTCAGTTGTGCTGATGTAAATTTGCCATCCGCAGTGTAACCATGCCGGTTCTGGAAATTTTCAATTGCAGCCTTCAATTGTTCGGTCCATACATTGGTGCTATCTGCCACGGGCATATCGCCGCTTAACTGCAATCTATTCTTTAACATTACAACCTGCGGACCATTACTGCCGGGTTTCAGTTTGGCTGGTTTTTCATTGATAACCGGCCAGCCTCCCTGTTGTTGTATGGACAGGTATTGAACCAGGTGTTTTTTTAAATTTCCGTAATAGGGATTAATGTCTTCATAATTTTTACCATCTTTTTGCTGCACATTTACCAGCGAATCCGCAAGGCTGATTACATTGCCTTTTACAAAAGGCACAAACTGCTCCATTTGCTGGCGCTTGATAAAACCAGTTTCAGTATTGGATACGAAGAAGCGGAGAAACTGTTCCGTAAGCGCCATCTCTGTTTTTGTAAGTTTTTTATCCCTTCCGGTCCAGCTGGAGTCATCATCTGCGACCAGCCTGTCCATTGTTTTGAGCAATGTTTCTGCTTTCCCCAGTTTTTCGGGTTCATAACTGTGATAATATTTGTACATATTCCAAAACCCACGCCCCTGTTCGGTAACACCTGCGCTGCTAAACCAGGCAAACTGGTAGTTGCGGGCATTGTAAAAACCAATCATTCTTTGCGTGATACTGTCTGGTAAACTATGCTCGGTTATATAGGCCACGAGTTGTGAACTGTCGAAAAAGAAATCGCTGTAAGCGTTGTCGGCAGTGATAAAAGTATTCCGCATACTGATTGTTCTGGATGTGGGAGAATTTGGGTTGTCAGCTTCGTTGCTGTTACAGGAAAACAAAATGATGGCAGCAATAGCTGCGATTAGAGTTGTGGTTTTTAGCATGTTTGGGTATATAACAAATATAGTGCCCTTGCTGTGAAGAGAGTTACAGGTAGTTGACGGCAGCAATTGAGGAAATGTTGGTACAGTTCGGTTTATTTTATAAGCAGTGCTGGTATTTAACGCCAAGGTTCCCCAAACAGTTACCAATGGGTTGTTGATTTGGCAGTCCTGTTCGAATACCTACATACCAGGCCCAACCGGAGTCTCCCATGTCAACAAATTCGTCAGTTACAACGATGCGCTGTAGAAATTTCAAGCTCTTATACCCTATTTGGGTTTCTACTCTCAACCGTAAAAGTGCTCCTTGAGGAACCTTCAGGTCGCGGCCATTCATTCTATAAGCCAGTAACGTTTGGGGGTGAAATGCATCAAGCAGGTCGATACTATCACTGTAGCCATCATACGCATATAAATTTACAAAACGTGCGCCTGGCAATATTCCTGCGTTGTTAAGTACCAGGCTCAGTGGCACACCGGTCCACCGGGCGATTGCGGACCAGCCTTCCTCACAGGTATGCCGTGTGATCTGCGTCCGCGGGGGAAACTTTTTAAGGTTTGCAAGAGAATAGGTTCCCGGCCTTGCCACCCGTCCCTCAACCGACGGTACCGATCCGATAAATGCAGCTTTGTGGCCAGCTTTACAAAAATGAATCAAAACGCATTTTTTAATGCATTGATTACCTATATGGAAATTGTAACTGTTGGGCTTTTGATAACATTGATCAGCGCCTTTATTTTAAAACGGAAAAAAAGTGTTTCGGCCTTACCGGCTGTTGTTTAAAGATAAACCGGTATTACCCAATAAAGGGAATTGCAATGCTCTAATGGGTTTGCTGCTCTTTCTACCTGTTGGGTGCCATATAAACATTTGGTCTTGAGGAACCTATTTGATTAAAGGGAATCAACGGGTAACTGCTTTTTTCAATGCCGATACTGCCGGAGATGGAGAAAGTTTTTTGATCATTGATGTACATCAAACCCAGTTCGGCCCTGGAATACATATCAAGGCGGTTGGATTTACCAAAGTTATGCGGTTGTGAAAATTTGTTGGTATTGCCAGAGAAGTAAGAACCATTGAAGTTAACATACGCTGGTGCTGCAGATACTCCGGCAAATGCATACCAGTTATTGTTTAACCGGCGGTTTAATTGTATGCCTACCGGTACAGCCATCACTGTAGCATTGCCGCCATTAAAAAACCCAACACTGGTGGAAATGCCGACCGACTTACTCACAAACCATTTCTTAGCCGGGATGCTGTCTTTAAGCTGACTGTTACCAATAATTGACTGTTGTTGTAATTGATAAATATTGCCTCCACGTAAAGTAGTTTGTGCCTTTACCGACACTGAAAAAAACACCATCATGAAAACAAATATTCTATGCATGCTACCCATTTTATCGTATAAAAATACATATTACAGCGGTATAAGAAATGAAAACCACAAAACTTAACATTTTCAGCCGATGTTTCCACTGTTTAAAGCAAAGGTTTTGTCCCTTGGTGCCGCGCCAGGCATGCATTCCACAGCCCGGCACCTGGTAAAAAAGGGTGAGGCGTTTTTTGCAGTTACAAATCAATTAATGCATTACCGGCTGGTGCATCATCAGGTCCTCAATAAGTTTTGTTATTTCTTCCGGAGTTTGTTTAAACGTTAAGTACGTAAATTTTTCGCCCGGTATCAGTTTATTTTTACCATCGGCTTTTATTTCAAAATTTAATTTTCGGTAACCAAAGCAGGGAGCTATTCCACGTACTGCCACTAGCACAGCCGTTTGATCCCAGCTATTCCGGCCGGTGGTATTTTTATCTTTTGCTAAGGCTATTTTATATGCATCTTTTACGGGGCTGTTTTGTATCAAATCGTTTTGTATTAAAGGGATGCCGGTCAATATTTTTTCACCAATCTCAAAGCCGCTGATGGTAACCGCGGTGGGCCAATCCCTAAATACTTTTTGGGAAGCTGCGGTATCTACCATCACATTGAATTCATAACCTCCTGTTCCGGATGTATCAATGCGGGCAGCCATCGAAACCAATTGCTTTACTTTTTTTGCTACCAGTACCCTTCCGCTGAGCGGGGAATATTCATCAGCCGTTGAGTTTAATAAATCAGCCAGATTGGTAAAAAAGCCAACCGTTACAATCGTCACCGTTTTACCCCGTTGTTCCGATAATATTTTCCGATACAATTTTACTGCCTCCATCGCCTGGTCATTTGATTGCAGGGAATGTGGATACTTTGCTATAATCCCCTGGGCCCAGTGCTGCGAACAGTCTTTATTTGGAAGCACATTTTTCGTAATGCCAATCGGAATATCCGGCCTTTTAAAATAAGTGTTCAGCACACTGAGCGTTGCCGCGGTAGTTTCAAAAGCATTGCACGAAATGGTAGCCAGGATTTTAGCTTCTCCCATATCTGCAAATGCATGTAGTAAAGCCATGGCACCCACATCATCATAATCAGGCGCTATATCTGTATCAAAAATAATGTTTACTGGTTTATGCTTTTGAGCGTACGAAATACCCGAAAAGAATACAAATAAAATGATCAGGAAATTTTTCATGCAACCGGCTTTTATTTATGAATTAGCAAGAGTGGAACGAGCGTTGAGAAATCGTCGTTAAGTATGGAAAGGTATTCATTTATATTTTCCCCTTCATTATTTCATTTTGTCTGGATACATTTCAAATCCGAGCTATCGGATCATCCTGCTCTGGGCGCAACAAAGCAGTATACACTTTTTTAGAAGGGATGTTTGTTGGTTATAAAACATTCGGTTATTTCGCCGCACGTTTGACCTCACCCCCAACCTCCCGATAAAAGATCGGGACGGGCTATCTCCCAAAAAGAGGGAGCTTGACTCTGAAAATTCGAAATTGTATTCGGTTGGCTATCAGTCAGCTAATAATGGTGTATATATAATTTTCTCAGCAACTACGGGATACTTAGTTTTTCCGTTAAGGCGTTAAGACGTTTTTATTTCTCTAATAACACAACGTCTTAGCGCCTTAACTGCGTCCTGGCTATGCTGGCTTTTTCACCCAATTTCGCTATTGTAAAAGAGCATCTGTATTTTCAACTTTGAATAGTTTATTTAAGCGAAATTGTATTCAAAATTTTACCTACATTGCTTACTATAATTGCGGGAGCTAACATGATGAAAATATTAATGGCTTTTTTGTTTTGTTTTAAAATTGTTGCTGTTAATGCACAGATTGAAATGGCGTCACCTGCGGAATGGAACCTGGTTGGTGAGTTGAAAACACTTGGCCTAACAAAAGCAAAAATGGAATTTCGGGCAGTGGGTGCCGACACCCTTTATTTCCTGTTGATGAAAGATTTTCGCAAGCAACAGGAGACCAATTATTTTTCAGTGAAGTTTAAAGGAACCGGGAATACATTTTCTCAACTGTATGAACTGTTGCAGTCCTTTTTTATTGCTGAAAACAGGAAGAACAAGGATTATATGAAAACCTTCCGGCTGGGCGAAGAAGGAGTAAACCTGCAGCATTGCAGCCTGATTGGCCAGCATGGGGTAAGGCTTACCACTAAAGAAGGGTATATCAATTTGTCAGGAAAAGATGTTGATAAGCTTTTTGGAAAGCGATAACCAGTGTAACCTTTCATAACAAAGGGGTCTCCCTCCAGGTACATACCATGCCATTATAAAATAATTGCCCATGTCATTTTTATCCGTAGCCAGTGTTCATGATCCTAACTTCCAGAATGTTATATAAATCATAAAGGCTAATTGCCGGTAAACCGTTCACTATTTCATAGGTCTGTTTAAAAGTAAAGGGTACAAAATATCTCTCCAGGAAAAAACTTTAAAACAACCTTAAAATAAATAAGATGAAAAGAATTTTTACAAAAATTTACATTCCCTCAAAAGACGAATTAGCCATTGAATTATTTGGAGTATTACTCTTTAGCCTTTCTGCTGTTTACCTTGTTAATTATGCAATCGAAGTTGGCTAAGCTTCGGCGATTGCTCCACTGGCATTTTTCAAAGTGAATTGTTTTTAAGAAGTGGGCATTCTAAAGATGGATTGATAATGGCCCTGAAAACAAAGGCCACTATCAATAACACGTAGGCATTTATCTATAACAACTACCGGCTTACTGTTTGGTTGTTTTCTACAATAAAAGCTGCCAGTTGACGACCCTGGGGCAATTCGCTTGAAGAATAGTACAACTTTAAAACGGGGTTACTGCCTTTCTTAAGGCTGATTAGATCCTGTACACTACAACTCATATCACCCACTGCTGTTGGTGTATCCTTAAACCGCCATTCTGTTAGCAGTTTGTTTTGCCCGTCTTTAATGGTTAGTTGATAATTAACACTAGTATTATATGCATGCTACTGATACCCGCCACCAGCAGACCGATACAGCGCCACCATCGTTTGTAGTTGCACTTTCTTCATCAGCGTTAATTCTATTTCCGCATCCAGTAAACTTTTTTGTGCGGTAATCACTTCCAGGTAGTTGGCATAGCCATTAGTGTACAAATCATTTGCCGTTCCAATTGCGGCGGAAAGGGAACTTACTTCTCCCTGCTTTAAATTGAACTGGCTGGCAAGATTGGTAAAACCCTGCAGACTGTTTTGTACTTCCATTACGGCGGTTTGCATTGACTTGTTGTAATTCA
Source organism: Chitinophagales bacterium (assembly GCA_038213285.1). Classification (GTDB taxonomy): domain Bacteria; phylum Bacteroidota; class Bacteroidia; order Chitinophagales; family Chitinophagaceae; genus Ferruginibacter. Next base: position 224 of record JBBQTL010000165.1, on the reverse strand, counting down.
ACCATGCTTGTTTGGCTTGTGCTTCATTAATACTGTACTGCCCCCTTATTCTTCTTTTATTGAAAATGGGGCCGGTGATATTGCCCGCAATACCAGCGGCAATTGAAGTGGCATCAAAAAATGATGCCAACCTGAATCCCTGAAAGCCGATAAAAGGTGAAATAGTAAACGATGGATAGTACATGGCCCTGGCAGCCGCAACATCTGCATAAGCAGCAGTAAGG
>JBBQTL010000164.1:0-13566 GCA_038213285.1 Chitinophagales bacterium | reverse complement strand
TTAACCGGTCCCTTGCCTTTATTTTTACCGCTTTCATTTCATCATCGCTCCATTTTCCTTTTTCTTCAAATATTTCAAACCCTGAGGGATTCAAAATCACTTGCAATATTTCAGCGTTTGGTAATATCACTGACACAGAATCTTTTTTAACATATACATCACTGGCGGCCAATTTTGCCAGGTTAATCCCAGCCATAATTTTCCCTTTTCCAATAATAATTAATTTTTCATCGGGCTTTTTAAGATTGGGACGGTTGACCAGGCCCGGTATCAGTGGATTATTAAAGAGCTTCCATCCCGCTTTGATGGAATCTATGGCAATTTCATCATAAGCAGCTATGGTAACCAGTTGCGCCAGGTTATTTATTTCTTTTACTAAAATCACCGTATTATCAATTTTTGGTGATCCGCTTTTAAATAAATCTGTGAAGGAGGGGATGGCGGGCATGTGCCGCATGATATAAATGCCAGATACAATAAAAAAAATCAGCAGGATAAATTTTATTAATCGCTTTTGCATTAGTTTTTTTGGAATTTAATCCTGTCAAAATTGATATTGATTTTTTCATACCCAAGCCTCCTCAAAAAATTGCTGATAAAGAGCGTGGCATTCGTTTCAGCAGTTTGTAATATGCCTAATTCCGGTATGCTTTGTTTTATTTGATTTTCGGCCTGGATAGCAAGCGCATTTCTTTCTTCGCCTGAAAATGGCTGCCTGAACATATCCACTTCCTGGTATTCCACCTGTATATCCTCCGGTTTAATATTGATGGAAATTAATTGGGCGTGGGGCAGGGAAAGTGTTATGTTTTTATCAGCTATTGTTACCTGTTCCTTTGTAAGTTGGGCCAGGTCTATGCCGGCAGTGAGCGTAGTCTTGCAACTCATTAAAATTTTCCTGTTCCCAATTTTGTACCAGGTATTGTTATCACTGGCTTTTATCATTTTGGTTACAATGTATTCTACGGTAGCCAGGTCATTCATTTGTTGTAATGCCATTACGTGCTGAAGCTGCTTTTCCTGTTTATTGCATCCCACCACCCATAATAGGCTTAAAAATAAAAAAGCGGTATTTTTATTCAAAAACATGGGTGCAAAATAGTTACATAATCTAATTGTTACCAAATAATTATAAATTTGTGGAGATGAAAAAATACGCAGTGATAGTTGCCGGAGGCAGCGGTAGCCGGATGAATTCAAATTTGCCCAAACAATTTTTACTATTAAACGGTAAACCAGTACTGTTTTACACCATCGATACCTTTTTAAAAGCCTTTAAAGACCTGCAAATAATATTAGTGTTGCCCGAGGATCATATTGCAGCCGGGCAGGAAATCATTGATGCTTTTTTTAACTACGACCGCATCAGGATAACAGCAGGTGGCCGAACGAGGTTTCACTCGGTACAAAACGGATTACAGTTGATAACCGACGAGAGCATTATTTTTGTGCATGACGGCGTACGTTGTTTGCTTACTACCGACCTGATACAACGGTGCTATAAAGCAGCCATCGAATTTGGTTCGGCTATCCCGGTGATCGATTCAAAAGACAGTGTACGCATGGTGCTTGAAGACAGTAATGAAGCGCTGGAAAGAAGCAAAATAAAACTGGTGCAAACTCCACAGACCTTTCACAGCAAGATTTTATTACCGGCCTATAAAATAGATTATAAAGACAAATATACCGATGAAGCAACGGTAGCAGAAGCATTTGGACTTAAAGTTCATTTGATAGAAGGAGAGGAGGGTAATATTAAGATTACCAGGCCGCTTGATCTTACGGTGGCGGAAGGGATGATTAATCCGGCACCACCAACTGCAAAAGGTGGAAGCACGAAAGTATAATACGTTTTATTACCTGCTATCAGGCTATTCGGACACGGAAAGTATTTCAAATTACCATAGTCTTCAAAAGCCCTTTTAGGGATTCAGGGCTTAAAAATCCTCATTAGCCGGGGGAGGCTGTTCCACTTTATGCCCACATACATTTCAGCTTTTGCTCCATAACTGCTGTAGAAAAATGCAAGGCTTTGAATATCACTTCCTTCAAAATCAAGCAGAAGATCCTTGCCCGCATTGTCTTTGATAAAGGCGTTGATTAGGGCATGAGAGGCCCCGGTTGTTTTTCCATTGGGATGATTGCCTACTAAAATATAATAAGCCCTGTTTTTAGAAAAAAGGATCACACAGGAAGCCACTAATTGCCCTGAAGGTAAATAAACCCCGTATGTAGTGGCTTGCTGCCGGGGGTGCAGATAGTGATATAATTTTTCAAAGCGGGTGTAATCCTCAATAGATGCTGTAGAAAAATTTTTGCCCTGCTCCCTTGCTAAAGCAATCACTTCGCTTACATCAATATTAGGCTGAATGGTACAATTTAGAAGTGCCGCCTTTTTTATATTTCGCCTTAAATTGATGCGAAATTTTGCATAAAGATTTTCATAACTATCCTTTAAAGACAATACATAATTCACCCGGTCGTACAGTGGAAACTGCTTCAGGTGAAACCGGTTTTCATAATTCAGGTAAATATCCCAATACTTGAATTTTTTAGGAATGGCCTGTAAAAAATCACTCAACATATCAGCAGTTAAGTTTTTGCCAAACACGCCAAGACATGCAGTGAAGAAAGGCTGGTACAGGTAATAAATTCCATATTTCTTGTTCCAGGTAAGCGGCATCACTGCCTCGTAGTCATTCAGTACCAGGGCATCCCAATAATGCGCCATCGAATCGAGGTAAAAGGAATATCCATAAATCAAACTATTATCTGCCTGATCCATACAGGCATTCCATTTCATTTTGTCTATCTCGTTATATGGAAGGTATTGGATGCTCACTAATAGCCGGGAATTTGAGGAACCAGTTTCCTTAGGTTAATATGTTGGATATCTATGCTGAAGGATATGTTTTTCCAGAAACGTTTTTCTGTGATGGTTGATTTGAAATAATCCCGATACACTTTGCTGTATAAAACCGGCACGTAAATGTTTACGATGTTCTTAAACAAAGAAAATTGAAATCCGGCATCATAAATAAATTTACCGGTACCAGAAGTGGCCTGCCAGGCTTCGGCGTAAGTACCGACATCCACAAATATCTTCAGCGGAATTTTAACCGGCAATACCTGCAGGGGATTGTACTTTTTAGGAATGTCTGACGTAATGTTAGCCGCTCCCAGCCAGTTGTCTGATTTTCCGATTTTGCTACTCAATAAATCCGTTCTTACTTTAAAGAAGCCATCCCGTTGCATGATCTGTTGCGAAGGGTATTTTTCAAATTCATTTCTGCCGATAAAGTAGTCGCTATAGGTATAATCTTCATTTCCTTTTGGCCCTGTCATGTTTAAATGATAGCGCTCGGTTTCAAATTGCTTGATGAACGTTTTATCACCCAGGTAAAAAAACTTGCCCGCAAATATCCGCACATTCATTCCGCCCCCTTTTGCGTAGTTGAAAAAATAGTTACCTGTAAATGCAAGTCTTGCAAAACCCTTGCCCTGGTCCAGTTGCAGCGCACCGCTATAAGGATACAGAGCCCGGTTATTATCCACCACAAAACGCAATTGATTTACATACCTGCTGGCAAAAGGGTAAGTGATCACGTCAATTTGATTGATGGTATCCCTGGTAAAAAGCAATCCCTGCTCCCGGATAAAAAATGTTTTCCATTGCAGGTATTTTTGCAGGTGGCTTCGGGGATCTTTATTTGGAAAAATAATCTTAAACGAGGGGACTAATTTACCAAAACGCTGGTATGTTGTATTGTTGGCGGAGTCGGTAAATGAGTCGCCGCTGAAAGACGCCACGGCAAGGGATAGTTCCGCTTTTAACCCTTTTTTACCGGGAAACCAATGATAACTCATTCTTCCCAAACCATTCAACTGCCTGCTCCCGGTGGCATATAAAGGCGCCAACACAAACTGGAATTTTTCAGGCGGTAAACTATAATTGTAAATGATACCACCCAGCATCAATTTATCATAAAAATTAAAACCTGCCAACGGTGCTGCAAAAATATAATGGTGTTGATCGCCATCTTTTAAATTGAAAAATGAAGTGAATTTAAAATCTTTTTTACCCGGTGTTGCCGGCAGATTCCCCTTTTTTGAAAGTAATGCAAATGTTGAATCCATATTTCTGCCACTGACATCTTCTATCCCTTTTTTAAAATCTTCCGGGTAGGGGTGTTTAAATTTCCAGTTACGGTAATATACGTGCATGCAACTATCAAACAGGGTTGTGCCCAGTTCATCTTCCAGAAATTTCATCCACTGGCCGGTTTTGTAATAGGCTGACAGTCCATAATTCGCTTCGCTGAAAACTGGAGATGCTGTTTCAATTGGCTGGTCCTTTTTGCCTGCAGCCATTGTTTTAAATGCTACAGCGGCTATGTCCTTAGGAATTCTTTTAGTGAAAAAAGTAGCTTTTGCCGACACGGCATTACCTGTTTTGCTTTCCGTAAGATTATACCTGTTGTCATAATAGGTATTCATACCTTCATCCATCCAGGGATGATCTCTTTCATGGGTGGCCAGTATTCCATAATTCCAGTTGTGGCCCACTTCATGCTCAATTAGTCCTTCCAGAGCTGCTTCGCTGTCGATAGGTGTAAGAGATGTGATGGTTGGATATTCCATGCCACCCGAAAATCCCATTTCGGCTTCCACCACGCTTACAATATCGTAAGGGTATTCTCCCATCCATTTGCTGCGGGTAAGAACGGTATTTTTAATAAACCGGATGCTATTTGCCCAATAATTTTGTTGTGTGGTTTTCGGCAGGTGATAACTATATAAATTAATTTTCCTTCCGCTGTTTAGCCGGAGGCTGTCATGATAAATGATATAACTTTTATCTGCAAACCAGGCAAAATCATGAATGTTGTTTTGCTTAAAATGAATGGTTTTGGTTTCTTTGGAAGACAGGATGTCGCTTTTATCTACCAACTGTTTTTTTGATTGATTGCAATCAGTGCATTTAACCGGTATCCTTATCTTTTTATTTAGCCAGGTTTGTTCTGCTTCGTCCTGTAAAACGCCTGTTGATGCTACCACGTAATTTTTGGGCAGGGTTATTTGCACTTCATAGTTACCGAATTCGCTGTAAAATTCTCCCTGGTCGAGGTAGGGCATCGGATGCCATCCCTTGCGGTCGTACACTGCGGGTTTGGGATACCATTGCGTTACCTGGTATGAATGACCAACGTGTCCGCCTCTTGAAAAATTAAAAGGCAATTGTACATGAAACGGGGTTTGGATTTTTGCGCTGCTACCGGGAGACAGTGGTGTTGGTAAAACTATTTTTATAATGTCCTGGTGAACCGGATGATCTTCCATCCGGGCAACGGTTCCATTTACTTTAAAATCGAGCCGGTTGATATAGCCACGCTGTTCGCTGCTGGAAAAATAAAATTCTGTTCTGCCATTCTCCAATAACTGGTCGCTAAATGCGGTGCGGTCATTTTTATAGGCATTGGGCCACAGGTGAAACCAGATAAAATATAAGGTATCCGGCGAATTATTGAAATAGTCCATTTTTACAAATCCATCCAATGTATGATCCTTATCATGGAGGGTAACGTCAATTTTACAATCAACCTGTTGTTGCCAGTAGCCGGTTTGACTTTTTGCAGTGGCAAGTTGTAAGCAATAGAGTATGAATAGTAGAAACAGTTTTTTCAAAACCTGGATGTTTGTTCAAAAATAATAAAAAGATGGCTGATGGCTGATTTTTTGATTGCTGATTTATTTGAGCTGTCAGTTTATATGGATATCAGCGTTTGGGGCTTCACATAAAAGGATATCCCATGGATGCATTACAATTCATTAATTTATAAGGTGGAAAAAGTTGCTTAATGGTATGTGTTATCAGGGAGTGATCCCGGGTTCCGTCGCTTTGCTCCTCGTCGTGAAAAAAATGCACAACGATGTTGATACAAGGTCAACTGCTGGTATCCTAAAAAACGTAAATGTTTCGAAGACTTGATCCGGTAAACTTAGTCAGGGCTGATTTAAGGGGGTTTCATTTTTCTTCAGGATCAAAAAAATAATGCTATTTTCCTTTCCCGGCCATGATAATACTGATCGTATGAATCATGATTTTTAAATCCAAAGCAATCGAAACATTTTCAATATAGATCAGGTCAAAAGTCATTCGCTCTATCATTTCTTCTACCGATGATGCATAGCCGAATTTAACCATTCCCCAGCTTGTTAGTCCCGGCTTTACTTTAAATAAATAGTTGTATTCGGGTTGCCGCTGAACTATTTGCTCGATATAAAATTTACGTTCCGGCCTCGGTCCAACTAGGCTCATCTCACCCTTTAAAATGTTCACCAACTGCGGTAGTTCATCAAGGCGCCATTTGCGGATGATCTTTCCCCAATTGGTTATGCGGGGATCATCGCTACTGCTTAACAGCGGTCCGTTTCTCTCCGCATTTTGTATCATGCTTCTAAACTTATAAATGGTAAATGCTTTACCCTTATACCCAATTCTTTCCTGTAAAAAAAAAATGCTTCCCGGTGATGATAATTTAGTGCGGATGGCAGTGTAAATTAATAGCGGGAAAAGAAACAATAACCCGGTTGCCGCTATAATAATATCCATAAACCGCTTGATGTTTTGCTGCCAGTTGGGAAGCAGGCCGCTATGTACATCAATTAACGGCACTCCCAATACATTACTTGTTTGAACAGCACCGCTTATAATATCCACGGCATCCGGCGTAATTTTAATGTTGACATCCTTATCACTTAACTGCTGTAGTATTTTGCCCAGCAGCTCCCTTTCATTTTTTTCAACGGTAATGATTACTTCTTCAATATTGTTTTTGGAGATGATGGCATCTATATGCCGCAAGTCATTATATTTATTGATACTATCGGGTAAGGTAAGAGTGCTGTTTCCATTAATGTTTAAAAAACTGTTGATGCTATATCCGGTTAATGCTTTTGTATTCACAAAAGTATTATAAAACTTAAAAGCATTTTTTGCTGATCCGATTACCAGTACATTAAAAAAAACAGTTTTGTTTTTTAACTGGTGCATACCAATCTGTAAAAATAATAGCCGAAGGAATATTGTTATCAGGAAGTTTGGTACCAGTAGGCTATAAAATTCCTCATAATAATAATTGTTATTGTCTTGTGGGTTTTTTAAAATAAAAATAAATAATAAAGCCAGGCACCCGATAATACAAACAATAAAGGTTCTTAATATTTCGGTTATCCCGGATTTATAATATACCATTTCGTAGGCACCACTTAAAAAATGTAAGCTTAACCATCCAATGATATATAGCAACGCTCCCAGGTAAAAGCCTGGAGGCATGTTAAACGGGTAATCATAAATGACAGTGCGTAAATAATAAAAGATTATCCAGGTTAAGATGGCACCACAAATATCACCAAGAATATACCAACTGATATTTATCCGGGGTTGATTCAAAATGTGGTTTGTTGGGATAAAATATTTTCGGTGTTGAGAAATTAAATGGCATGTTGGTTACCTATTTTTTCAAGTATCTGGTGGGCCACATCCATTGCCCTGAATCCATCCAGCACCGTAACCACGGTTTCTGTATTATTAATAATGGCATTGGCAAATGCCTGTAGTTCCATCTTTATTGCATTCCCGTCTTCTACTAATGGATTTGCTATGGCGATGGTTTTTTTGCCATTATTGGTTTCTATATCAAAAGTAAAAACATGCTGATCTTCGGGGGCGCTTAATTTTATGATTTCAGTTTTCTTTGCAAGAAAATCGATGCCGATATAAGCGTCTTTTTGAAACAAACGCATTTTACGCATCTTTTTCATTGATATCCGGCTGCTGGTAAGATTGGCTACGCAGCCATTATCAAATTCAATGCGCACGTTGGCAATGTCGGGAGTATCGCTCATAACCGCTACTCCATTTGCGGAAATAAATTTTACATTGCTTTTTACCAAACTTAGTATGATATCAATATCGTGGATCATCAGGTCGAGTATCACACTTACATCGGTACCACGAGGATTAAACTGTGCCAAACGATGAACCTCAATAAACATTGGATTAATATGGTAGGCATTCAAGGCTAAAAATGCGGGATTAAACCTTTCTACGTGTCCCACCTGGAATTTAATATTTGCCTCCCTGGCTAGTTTTACCAGTGTACGGGCTTCGTCCATTGTGTTGGCCAGGGGCTTTTCTACAAATACGTGCTTTCCTTTGGTGATGGCTAATTTACATATTTCAAAATGAACCGTGGTAGGGGCTACAATGTCAACCACATCACAGGCGTTCATCAGTTTTTCCATATCATCAAAACGCGGGAGCTTATATTGTTCAATTACCCCATTGGCATTTTCTTCACCAGGATCAAAAAAACCAACCAATTCTGCTCCTTCAATTTCATTCCAATTGTTTAAATGAAATTTTCCAAGATGCCCCACTCCGAAAACGCCAACTTTTAGCATAGCAATATTCTTTACTCAAAGATAAGCTCATAGCCTATAAGGATGAGCCATTATGTTTTGTTATTAATAAATTTGATTACACCCGCCAGGTATTTAACCGGCAAGTGCAAGTATAGTTTGTACTTGAAGGTATTCCATTTTGGTATTTCTATTTTCTCTTCGACTTTTTTTTAACCTGCAATAGACCACTGGTGCATAATTTGTAAACTGCAAATTAAGTACCCACATCAGGCTGTAGCTGGCTGGAAGTGGCCGGTATTGATGGGTCCGGTAATTCATCCCAAAAGCCCATCTTGCCAAATTTTTCAATCCGTTGATTACACCGTAGTTCCGGTGGTATTTGTTTTAGTTCAGTGATAACGGGTAACAGGAATTTTTTTAAAATAGCCGCCGCCTCATCGTAATCCCAGTGTGCGCCTCCTCCTGGTTCAGGTATCACACCATCTACCAGTCCAAATTTCAACATATCCTCACCTGTTAATCGCAATTGCTCCGCTGCGGTTTCTTTATTATCCCAATTACGCCACAAAATGCTACTGCAACTCTCCGGGGAAATAACGGTGTACCAGGTGTTCTCCATCATAAATACCCGGTCGCCTGCACCAATACCCAATGCACCTCCGCTGGCACCTTCTCCAATAATAACGCAGATAACGGGCACCTTCAAACGCAACATTTCATAAATATTGCGGGCAATTGCTTCTCCCTGTCCGCGTTCCTCAGCTTCCAGGCCGGGGTAGGCGCCCGGTGTATCAATTAATGTGATGATTGGTTTATTAAATTTTTCGGCCAGTTTCATTAAGCGGAGCGCTTTACGATAACCTTCCGGGTTGGCCATTCCGAAATTCCGTATTTGCCTCATTTTTGTATTAATGCCTTTTTGCTGGCCAATGATCATTACTGTCTGTCCATCCATATCAGCAAAACCACCAATCATTGCCTTATCGTCTTTGAAATTTCTATCACCATGTAATTCAATATAATTGGTACACATTTTATTAATGTACTTTAATGTATACGGTCGGTCGGGGTGACGGCTTAACTGCACTTTTTGCCAGGGGGTCAGGTGCTGTGTCAATTCTCTTTTGGTCACCATGATTCTTTGTTCCAGCGCTGCAATGGATGAACTCATATCCGTTTTGCTTTTTTCCTGTGCAGCCTTTAATAAATCTACCTGGTCATACAGATCTTTGATAGGTTTTTCAAAATCCAGGAACTGTCGGTTTTTTAATTCGGGCATATTGCTAATTTACAATGTGTTAATTATAATGTGAAAGTAGTCACTGAGTTTGTAAAATTAAGCGGAAAGAATTTTTAATAAAAGTTTTGGTGGTAAAAATTTAAAATCCCTATCTTTGCCCTCCCGAAAAAAAGCAGGGAAATATCAAAGGCTATTTTAAGCATCAAATTGGGAAACGGATCGGTAGTTCAGTTGGTTAGAATGCCGCCCTGTCACGGCGGAGGTCGCGGGTTCGAGTCCCGTCCGGTCCGCTTGAAATTAGTTAAAACCCGCTATGATAGCGGGTTTTTCTTTTTATATTCTATTTTTTATTCTATAAAATAACAAAGCAGCCCTAAATCTTACCTTATTTTACTTGACTTTATTCTACTTGACTAATTGACTTCCTAAAAGATACGCTTTTATTATTTTCAAAGAACTGGTGTAATTATTGGCTTTAAAAGGCATAAAAAAACAGTGGTTTTGCACTGTTAGATATGCTTAATTCTTATTAAGCCTGCATCAACTGCCTTAGATCAATCCCTAAAAAATATACCCTCGACATTATTTTTACCCGTTTCAATTTACCATGTTTTATCCAGTCATAAATGGTAGGCTTGGTAATTTTGAAAAGAGCGCAGATTTGCTGAATTTTATACAAAGGCTTCTCCGTAAGTCCGGGTGTTTCCATAAGATAGGGCTGCTAAGTTGTTCTTTTTGATTTCTGGACACTTCCTCTCTAATGATCTCCCGAATTTGAGCCCAGAAGTCTTCCGGCTCTAATGGTATTAATATTGGTACTAATACATTTTTTTCCATAGCTACATTTTCATTTTCACAATATTTTCAAATACATGGTACGGTGTACCGGCTCTTAAATTGATTTATTAACTTTTACACCTTTCAATTTGCTTAAAAACCTTTTGCGAAGCAACCCACTGCCAGATGATCCCTGGTTAACATTTTCACTTTCACCTCCTTTTTCGTCATCTGCCTGTTTTCTTTTAGCATGCATTTGCTTTTCCAACCATCGGTTTTGCAAAAAACGAAAAGCTTTTGATATTTGAAAACTTCAAACTGTCCCGGTAATTTTCACCCGCTTTATTTAATCAAATGATGTATCATCAATATAATTTTCCTTCATTCTTAATTCATTCCCGACTTTTTCGAAATGCTTTTAAGATTCCTGTGGTATCCAATATTACACAACAGCAGGTGCGGGATAATTATTACCAGTTGAAGATGGAGGTGAAGCGTTTGATTGGTGAGGAGGTGGAGAAATTAAAGGTTGAAAATATTTAAATAAAATTTACCTCCATTATTTTGCTTTTGAGAGTTGGCAAATGAATTCAAAATTGTTTGCGCAATAGCCAATGAGGTAAAAAAATAATCAAATATAAAGTGAAAAATAGTGACTGATCCAATTAGATATTTACATACAAGAAAAATGAAGCCAGAAGCTGATAATAGAAACATGGTACAGGTGGGGAAAATTACAATTATTGTTGATTTGCTTCTTGCTGTGATAATTGCACAATTGATGGGCATAAAAAGGATGGTTTTTAATACACACTGGAGTATGCTGGATTTGTAAGCCACGGAATTTTCCCCATGTTTATGCTGGGTTTCTTCTCGAAAAAAGCCAATTCCAATGCAACACTAGTTGCAACAGTGGGTGGGTTTGCTTCTTCTTTATTTTTCAATTTTATTTTGTCGGTAATTAATTTTTCTTTTCTTTCGCCAACTGGCTTTGCAAAGGCAAATGATGAAGGTGTTTATGACATCCCTTTTTTATATAGGATGAGGTTTGTATTCACTATTTGTGTAATTGTTATGTTATGTCCATAATCAGCATCATACACAGGAGCAGGGGAATAAAAAGAAATGGGATGGAAGTAGTCCACAGCATAGTTAAACTGTCTCCCTCATTTGCTGCAGGTACATTGGTTGCTTGCTGTGTGCTGGCGGTCACTGTACACAATCTTCTGGTAGAGTTCTGCTTCATTTTGACCATTGCAAAAATATCAATGCTAAAATTGGTACACAAAATGACAAACTGTTGAAGTATATAAACACACTTGTAAATTATATTTGTGATGGATGCCTGTAGTGAAAAATGTGGCAGCCATTTAATTTTTTTACACTTGCCACCATGCCAACAAATTAAATGATATTCTCAAAATATATTCAAAAACAATTGGCAGCCTTTAATGTTTTTGGGGCGGATGCCAAACGATTGCTTACCGCCAATTTAAATTATACTTTAGCCTTACCCTTCATTATTATTTTTGGAACTCCTTTCGTGATAAGCGTTACAGGCGGAGATAATAATTTATCAATCATTTATAACTGGTCCTTTTTGGCAGTGCTATTTTCATATTCATCATTACTTCTATATCTAATATGAGCATTGCAGTACACTTTCATAATTCTGGTGTTAATAGAAATAATGAATGTTTTTTAGTACAAATCCTAAATAAGGTAAAGAGAAATACATCAGCATAGCTTACTGCTGTAAACGATCAATTTACATGAAACAAATACAACAACTTGCTGCATTTTTTATTTCTTTTATTTTATTTTCCTGCAATACAGCCAGGCATGATATTGTTTGGACGTTTCTGCTGGAACAACCGGGGCGCCAACCCAAAGAAATAGTGGCTTTGCCGGCGGATTTATCCGCCAATTTTTCTTTTGTAAAAGAAGTGGATGGCATTACGGTAAGCATTGAAACCGCTCCTAAAAATGGATATACTGCATTGAAGGCAATAGCTAAATCTGCAAAAGCTGGCGCAGCATGTTTTTTATCTTTAAAAGCAAACTATAGCAATGCGCAACCCTGGAATTATGATGGAGAAGTGAGCAGAACAGAGATATACCGGCAAAGCCCACATGATGTAAATGCCTGGATAACCGACAGCCTTGCCAGGCAGGCCATCCCAATGGTTGCATTAAAAACGAGCACCGGCTTTATCGCAGCAATCAGCAATGCGCCGGTTTTTTTTGATAATTATACCACACAACAATTTTACCTGGATAAAAACGAAATTATTTTATCCTCCGGCGATAATGGGTTAACGCCTGGCATGGTACCCGGCTCCATGAAGATGGGAGCATACAATGCAGAGAAAGGACAAAAATTTACACCCGGAACAGTGAGTGAATATTACCATACCATAACACCCGATAAGCCACATATATTTGAAGCCATATTAATTGAAAGCAATGCAACCGTACTTAAAAACCTGCGAAAAGATGTGGTGTTGAAAGTGGCCGATCACTTCTCCCAGGGAAAATACACCGACTACATGGGTGCATTGGCTTTTACGGTGCCGTACATGAATGTAAGGCTAAATGATAGTAAGAAAAGTAATTACTGGGTTATCCCTTCTGTTGAATATTCTAACCAGCAATACTGCAGGGATGCCTTCTGGATTTCGACAATGCTGCCAGATTCTATAGCGGCGCAATGTTTAAAAAATGAATTGGATTCCGTAAATCATTATGCGGAATATCCCTTGTTTATACCAATATGGGCTTACAGGACTATCAAAGCTGGCGGCAAAGTTGATTTGCAAAAGGTGCAAGCTTATTTATATATTATTGAGACACACATCAAAAACGGCTACTACCATAGTTATGATAAAAATGATGGAAGAAAAGATTTTCAATATTGGAACGACTGCGTAGCATTTGATACCGCAGATGTTGTCACCCACAACCAGGGACTTTTGTGCACTGCTTTACTTGCTGCAATGGAATTGGGTTTGCAAATAAAAACCTCGCCGGAACTGGCCATAAAAAATTATCAAAACCTTTTTAATCGCAAGCTCGGGTTTTTACCACTCAGTAAGTTAAAAGATACCATTTTATCACCCGAT
>JBBQTL010000163.1:0-13574 GCA_038213285.1 Chitinophagales bacterium | reverse complement strand
AGCTGTTTAAATTTAATTGGAGTAACTGAGTCAGAAAGCCGATGATGCCATAAAAAACTGAACTTAAACGGAGCGTCGCCAATGTCGATGCCATAAAAAACTAATGATGGTAAACAAATTAATCATTTTTAAACAGCTTCTCAGAAATAACACAATAAAACATTTGTAACAATATGAGTACCAAACCCAGTTTCTGGCAACGCATGGGATTGCACGAATGGTTCCTGAAAGGTGAAAACAGGGAATCTGTAAACGAGGTAAAACACCTCACGCCAAATATGGTGTTCAAATACATCGTTGATAAATTTGATGAATCTATTCAGCAAATGTCTTTTGGTCAGCGGGTGGTTTTTTATCATGAATACATCATCTCCTTCAGTGCCGTCGATTACAACGAATTTATGCAGGATAAGAAGGGGATTTTTGGAATCATCATCCAGGAATCATTAAAACAGTTTTACTCCAACCTGAAACATTACCGGCTGCAGGGTAAAACTGTAGAGCCTGCCGCTAATAAATGGGTTTTTCGTTTTGCTTCTCACCCCGACTATAAAAAGGGGGATATTGGTTTTATTGGCAAACTAATGCCCGGAAATACAGTACAAAAGGATCAAAATTTTCGGGTTACTTTTATTCCCCGTCAAACGGGTATTGCTCAAACGCTGGATATCAACCAGGCCATTTTAAAAGATTTTACTTTTTATAGTGAAGGTTACTATGAAGTGCCTTACCAGGAAGACCTGTTATTTGATGCTGATAAGGTTAGTTCCAGCCAGGTGAAATCTTATGGCAGGTTTGAGACTACCTTGCCCGACCGGGAATACGCAGGAAAGAAGCTGGAATATTTTATGAAGGATGAGGATATAACAATATCGGGTATTGAGGAAGAATCAACTGCCTCTAATATTTTCCGGGTACCTTCAGAATGGGTTAGTACTCCTCACCTGCGTATCCGTTACGATAAAAAAGATGATAAATTTTCACTGGCTTCCTTTGGTGAAAAAACAATTGTAAACGAAAATGCAATTGCAAGGAGCGATATACAAAACCCTGCATGGATTGATCTTCCGGTTAATTCACGCATTGTACTGAATGGCATTGTTGGCATTAATCTTTTTAAATCCTAAACCGGATGAATAATATTGTTTCCATCGCTTTACTGGTAATTTGTCTATTGCTGTTAGGCGCACATTTCCGGGATATCAAAAATACACATCAAAACAATGGGTGACAACTATTTTGGCATAACGGACCCCGGGCGGCAACGTAGCAATAATGAAGACCGCTTTATAGCTCAACCTGTTTTTAGTGATCATTTTATTATTGCCTGTGTAATTGACGGGGTGGGAGGTTACGAAGGCGGTGAAATAGCCGCTGAATTAACCCATGAAGAGATCATCCGAAAACTGGATAAACTGCCAGTAAATATTACGGATAGCCTGGCTGAAGCACTCGAAAATGCCAATGAAAGAATTGTCCGGGAGAAAGCCGGTAGCCGGCAAAATGACCAGATGGCATGTGTGGTTACATTGGCGGTTGTGGATATTGATAAAAATGTATTCTACTATGCCCATGTGGGCGATACCCGTTTATACCTTTTCCGGGATGGATCGCTTATCAAAATAACAAGAGATCATTCTGCTGTTGGATTTTTGGAAGAGAGTGGAAGGCTAACTGAAGAAGCTGCCATGCAGCATCCCAAAAGAAATGAAGTAAATAAAGTGCTGGGGTATCAATCGCTGCTGGCATCTCCCAAAGGTTTTATTGATTCCGGTGAATCTCCGTTTCTTCCCGGCGATACTATTTTGCTATGTAGTGATGGGTTAACCGACATGATTCCGGCAGGAAAAATTATTTCAATATTGAATAACGGGTACGATTTGAAGGCAGTTGGTCAACAGCTTATTGATGCTGCGAATGAAGCAGGTGGCAATGATAATATTACGGTGGTACTGGTAAATAACAATAAATCGCCGGTACAACATGAAGTGACAAAACCATTAGTGGCTCTGAAAAAAAATGAACCGGGCACTGATGAAACATTGAAAACAACAGATAAGCCAACTATCAATAAATCACGGGTAGTGCAAAAAAAAAGTAAAACAAATAATGGCGGAATATGGCCGTTTCTATGCATTCTTTTATTTGCAGGATTTGCCTGGTTGCTATATGAAAAATACAACTTAAAAGAAAAAAATGAACTTGAAGCTGAAACGCTTGTTATATTACCTATTGCAAAACAACGAAATAAGCAGGAGCTCGGTTTGGTGGATAGTATCGATGCATCCAAAAATGGTATTGTAAGATTAAACAGCAATGAGGCAATTGTAATAACAGAATCAATTTTGATCAAAAATGATTCACTCCATCTAATCGGAAGCGGCATTTCATTTGTAAGCGATTCTGCTTATACCGGCCCTGCATTTATCCTTTCAGATTCATGTAAATATATTTTATTCGACAGCCTGGTGTTAGATAATTTCAAAATGGGAATATTGGTACAAAGCAAGGGATTACATTTAAAAAATGTCCGTTTCAGGAATTGTATTGTACCCATGCAATTTCAAAAGCAGGTTTCAATGGATTCCCTGGTATCTGGCGCACAGGCAGAAAAGATTTTTTATTAAAGCGAAAAAGAGCTGAAACTTTCAACCATCAACTTTCAACCATCAACTTTCAACAATCAACCTTCAACCAACCACCATCAACTTTCCTAATCTATGCCGGCATCAACGAAAAAAAGGATTAACAGAAATATCGAAAGGTTTTTTTTATTGATCATCTCGGTAGTTTTTGGTGTACTTTTTTCCCAGTTATTTTCGGTACTCAAAACAGATTTTGCAGATGTACACGCACGTATCGCCGAAGGCACCATGATGAACATCAACGACAGCAAGCCCGGCGAAACGATCAAGACATTGCTCACCAAAGGTTTTTATTTTAAAGATACCCGTGATATTGATTTGATAAGTGCGGTAGTTGAAAAAGAATACACCCTCCACCCTGGACTGACTGATAATTTTGGCGAATTAAACAAGGGGAAATATTATTTGAATGCCGATGATGCTTACAACAATGGTGGTGAATCATTTAAAAAAAGAGTAACTGTTTCAAGGGGCTTGCTGGGATTTTCTGAAAATGATTCCACCTTGTTTCAACAGGAAAGAACCAATCCAATGAAATTACCGGCTGTAAATAGTTTGGCCATGGGGCCATATAAAATCAGCGGAACGATCAATAATAAGGAACAACCGGTTGGCGATGTTTTGGTACGCATGCACATGATCATTCCGCACGATAGTATCAATATTGTTGATTTAGCAGAACCTGAAAACAGGATCCTTGATTTTAAAAACGGGCTCAGAAAAATATTCATCAAGGACAGTGCAAACAACCGTCAGTTAGAATCCCTGGTGGCGTATGCAAGAACAAACGCACAGGGTAATTTTTCTTTCGAAGGCCTTCCGGCAGGAAAGACTTTTGAAGTATTGCCCTTGCAACCAGGTTACCAGTTCGGGCGTTCCAAAGGTGTGGAGCAATTGAATAAAGACATCTTTTTTTCTTTTACCCAGTCGCCGCATACCCTTAAATTATTTTCCACGCAAGACTTTAATAATTTCAAAAAAGAAAAATCATTTATCGTTAGAACCCCGAAGGAAGCAACTCAATGGTTTTGGATTATTGGCATCTCATTTATAAGCGCTTTTTGGATATTACATCTTTTATTAAGTATCCGGTTTAAAAATGCGGATCAGTTCATCCTGCCTGTTTTGATGCTGTTTACCGGCTTTTCCCTCATCACTTTACTCAGCCTGCAGGATCCGCTCAGGGACCGTTTCCTCGCAAAAAGTACCCTGATTTATTTTGGTGCGGGGTTTGTCGCAATAATTGCACTCCTGCTGTTCAACCTGCGCCGTTTTACCACCGACTCCATGTTGTACCGCTTGTTTGTTTTCAAAAATAACCGGCTTGCAGCAAATGGCTGGCCATGGGCAGTGGCTGCCACCGGTTTGCTGACCCTTACGGTTTTATTTGGAACCGGCCCTGAAGGAAGTGGCGTAAAGGTGAATTTACTCGGCTTTCAACCGAGCGAGATTGTTAAGTTTTTGGTGATCATTTTTTTGGCAGGTTTTTTTTCGGTCAATGAAAAGTTCATCTCAGAATACGCTTCCTGGAACCGGCGGCTGTCATTTTTCATTTTTGCATTATTGGCAATCGGCATCACCATCCTGCTTTTTTTAATATTGGGCGATCTGGGCCCTGCAATGGTTTGCTGCTTTACTTTTATTATGCTTTTTTCCTTTTCAAGAGGCGATTTCAAAGAAATGGCGTTTGCGGTAATTTTATACATTTTGTCCATCTGGATAAGTAAAGATGTATGGATTGGAACAGCCATTACTATTGGAATCCTGCTGCTTTATATGTTCATTAGGAAGAAGAACCTGAGTGAATCCGCAGTAATGGCAATGGTAATCGTTTGTGGGTTCATGTTACTCGATAAAATCCCATTGCTTGCTTCTTTGTTCCCGGGTCCTATCAGGCGATTGATCGACCGCAAGGCCATTTGGGAAAATGCCTGGAACAATGAAGTGTTTGGTGGCGACCAGGTGGCCAACGGAATATGGGCCATGAGCGGTGGAGGAATTTCCGGTCAGGGAGTAGGCGAAGGTTTTGCCAAATCTATACCCGAAGCACATACCGATATGATACTGCCTTCCTTTGGTGAAGAGTTTGGATGGGCAGGCATTGTATGCATTTTCATTTTATTTTTGATTTATCTCCATCGGTCAATTGTTATCGGTCGCCATACCGGGGCGCCCTTCCTGTTTTATTTATGCGCCGGAATCGGCATTGCCACTTTTGTCCAGTTTCTGTTAATTGCGGGAGGTTCTACTGGCGCATTGCCGCTTACGGGTGTTGCCCTTCCTTTTGTGAGTTATGGTGGTTCATCCCTGTTTTGTAATATGCTGGCCGCCGGCTTCCTGCTGTCTGCATCAAACCTGGAGGGTTCACAGGCACAAATGAAATTTATTACTGCAAGGCAGGATAAAAACCTGGTGCCTGCATTGTTGGCAGCCTGTGCAGGAATTATCTTGCTTACTGTAAATGTTTCCAAATATATTATCAACAATAAAAAATGGGTAGTTGAACCCGCTTTAGTGGCAGACAGAACCGGCGAAAGAATGTTCAGTTACAATCCCCGGATTAATATCCTGATGAACCGGTTACAGGCAGGTAATTTATTGGACAGGAAAGGTAAAGTACTGGCTACCAGTAACCGCGACTTATTGATGCAGCAAAAAGACTCCCTGCTCATGTTGGGGATGTCTAAAGAAAGCCTCGAAGCATTTGCCTATAAACGGGCAGACCGCTATTATCCATTTGGGGAACAAGTGTTTTTCTGGACCGGGGATGCCAATACCGGTGTATTTAATGGCGGCTCCAATGGCTATTTTGCCGAATATGCTCACGGACCTGCCTTGCGTGGTTTTCCAACCCCATCTGCAAAATTCCAGGTAAGTTCCAGTCGTTACCGGGAGAATCGTTTTCTGCCCCAAACCACCAGCGAAATGACGGTGAACAAGCGGGATTACAGCGCTTTGTCTGCCTTGTTGCTGGCAGGTATCAATAGCAAAGAAGTGCAGGCCTTCAAAAAAAGAAACAGGGATGTACAGATGACGATTGATGCGGCCCTTCAAACCAATATTCAAAAATCTATACAGGCAGATGATAGTGCCAATTACAAACGAACCTCGGTCGTAATTATGGAAGATAACACCGGTGATGTATTGGCATCAGCGGCCTATCCGTTACCATCGGTTGATAATTGGGACCTGCTTACATTGAGTGAAAACGAAATGAATAAACTACCCGGTGTGAATGTGAATACGGATATAGGTTTTACCCATGCCACGCAACCCGGTTCTACGGCAAAATTGGTAACCGCCCTCGCAGCATTTAATAAACTGGGGGAAGCGGCTGCAAAAAAAACAATCCTTATACACCCACAGGACCTGATCAGGATAAAAAGCGATGAACCAGATGAAGCTGGAAATGTTTCAATGGAACGGGCCATAGTAAAATCAAACAACTCCTTTTTTATCCGCCTTGCCAATGAGGAACAGCTACAGGAAGAAATGGGAGTTATTTACCTGCAGACCGGGATGTTTCTGCACGGCCTGGGTGGATACTATTTCGAAGCGGAGCAAAACAATGTGCAACAACAAAATAAGTGGAAAGAGGTTTGGCGCAAAACAGAGTTTGCCAGCAGTAAAAGATACGATCGGAATAATATCCGGAGAACAAGGGCTAAAGGTATTTCGGGTATGGCCTGGGGCCAGGGCGAATTGGTAGCCACACCGGCATCTGTAGCAAGATTAGCTGCTTCCATTGCCAATAATGGAAGGATGCCTGTAAGCCGTTATGTAATGGATATTAACGGGGTGCCGGAAAATATAAAGAAAGGAGTAGATATCGCCAATGATCCAAAATATGCGGATTACATGAAGGATTATATGCGAAAACAAAGTGCGCCAAAAATAAACAGGTTAGGTATCCTGGTGGCGGGTAAAACGGGCACGCCTGAACGCATTTTCAGGGGTGAGTCAATCAATGATGGATGGTATGTTTTCTTTGCACCGAAAGCAACCGGTGAAGGGCATATTGTAGTGTGCGTACGCATTGAAAATGCAAAGGGATCTAGTGAAGCCGTAAAGTTTGCAGGAAAGCATGTGATTCCCATTCTATTGCAACGCGGCTATTTAAAAGGTTTTCAGCCGCCGGTAGTTAATAAAACATCCGCAAATAAAACAACGGTTGTGAATGAGGTAACACCCGTAAATTAATGGTTAAATTATCGGCTGATTCGAATAACACTAAATTGAAGTAACAGGCAGGCGCAGTACTCCTGTCCTGTGTCCGCCTGTCACTTCAACTGTAAAAAATAAATTCACAAGATGTTCTTTTTTATCGCCTTTGAGCTGATTTAAAAGTAATATCAACATTCATGTGGAAAAAAGGGCGTTTGGGTAGAGTTGGATTATTTATTGATTAGGTAATTTTGTTTTAACCCGGAACATTTAAAAAAGGACAAACTTGCATTAACTTGCTATAATCAGAAAGAGATTCATACATCCGGTGATTGAACCATTTCCAGACTTGCTAATGAAAAGAGAATCCGAACAAAATGACGATCTGCCATTTTTTTTTAACAGTAAAAAATTTTTATCAGCATGTTTGATATGTTTAAAAATCGTCCGAAGGATGTAAAGGAAATCAGGAATGCGTTACTTCAGTTTGTAAAGGAGCAACTGCAAAAAACAGAGGGTGGCGAAGGTGCGAATATTACCGGAATTTACCTTTTCATTCATTGCAATGAAGAAGACAGGTACTTGTATGAAGCGGCAGTAAATTACGATTTGCCCGATAAGTTTAAAAACGAGGAAGTACAGAAAATAGCTGACGACTATGCCATAAATTTACCAGCAGAATGGGTGATGGAAATCGTGTTTGACAAAACCTTTCCAACCGAAGCTATTAAATCAAAGAACCTGGAAGTGGCTTTACTGGTATCCACTTTCAGAAACCCGGTTTTACACAAGGGACTAATTGCATATATCAACGTTTTAAATGGCGAGGCCGACAAGGAAAAATACCTGCTAAGTTCCTCGCCAGGAAAAATTAACATCGGCAGGGGCAGAAGTGTACAAACCGCCGATGGTTTTTTTCGGAAAAATTCGATCGCATTTACGGATTCGGATGGCAATGAAAAAAACAGGGCCGTTAGCAGGCAACATGCCCATATTGAATGGGATCCTGTAATTGGTTCATTTTTTTTATTTGCAGATGAGGGAGGAATACCACCCAATAATAAAGTGAAAGTGAAGGAGGCGGATGGGGCCATCGTAAAATTAATGACCACCCAGATTGGACACCGGTTGGCAGAGGGGGACCAGGTGATTTTGGGAGAATCGGTAGTACTTGAATTTACTTTTTCAGCAGAATAAATTACAAACAGCTTGGCCAGGATATTTACAATAACGGAAGGAGTGGAAAACATGGGGGCGCTTAAGTCAGGTGGCCAGGGGTCCGTGTACAAAGGCAAGCGCATTGGTGAGATCATTACCGCTATTAAGATTTTGCCCACGCCTATTTACAGCGAAAGCGGGGATGATAAAAATTTTGTTTCCTTTCAAAATGAAGTGGAGAAGCTGAAAAAAGTAAATGAAGATCCCAACCCAAATGTAGTAACCATACTGAGTTCGGGCATTACAGATTCAGGCAATTTTCCTTATATAGAAATGGAATACATTGAAGGTCCCGACCTGGCAGAATTGCTGAAGCAACCACATGATTCAATTTTTACAATTCCCGAAACACTTAAAGTTGCCCATCAACTCAGCAATGCATTGGCACATTGCCATAAAGCAAATGTAAAACATGGAGACATTAAAAGTAACAATGTAAAATTCAATACCCATTCGGGCAATTATATTTTATTGGATTTTGGTTTGTCGGTGATGTCGGATGAACAAAGACGAACCAGTTTGCGGCAGGCGGGCGCCATAGAATTTATGGCTCCGGAGCAGCATGAAGGACAATTGTTTTTTGAAACGGAAGTATATAGTTTTGGAGTTATCTTATTTGAGTTACTGTCTGGAACCGTTCCATTTTCGTTAGAAGATAATGGAGAATCGGCACGCAATACCGTGATGGTCGCCCATTTGGAAGCATTGCCACCCAATTTGCTTTCATTGAGGCAACAACAGCTTCCTGGCTGGTGGAGTAAAGAAAAAAAAGAACTCGAAATGCAGGTACCCGAATGGCTGGTCAGCATGATTTACAAATGTCTTGAAAAGAAACCGGCAAATCGTTTTTCAAATGGGATGGAACTGCACGAGCATATTGTGCGGAACAGTATTTTAGCAGCAGGTAATTTAGGGTGGGGGGCAGACCGAATCGCCAGATTGGAACAGGAAAATGATGGGTTGAAAAATGAAAAAGAATCATTGGAAAAAATATTAGCTGAACGGGAAGAATTGAATAGCAAATCCAGCGCAGGTATTCCAGCAGGGTTGAGTAATAAAAAAGCGGGCATAAAAAATATTGCGATCATTTTATTATCATTGGTGGTACTGGGATTTGTTTTAAATTTCTTATTCTTCCAAAAAGATGTAGGGCAGCAAAATGTATCAGATAAAATAATGGCTGCTCCCGCCGGTACAGGGCCATCTGAAGAACAAAATTTCCAGTTGAAAAGAGCCGCGGATCTTTTACTAAATGGAAGAGTGGAAGAAGCAAGGCTGATCTATAAAACACTTGCAGAGCAGGATCTGCCAGAAGCAATGTATGAATATGGTAATATTACCCTGCTAAATGACAAGGATAAAAGTAATTGTAACGAGGCATTGGCCTACCTTGACAGAGCTGCCATTAAAGGATATGCGCCTGCAAAAAGAACAACTGGCTTTTTATACGCCTTCGCCGGAGATAGCCTTGCGTTGGATCAGAAAGGCTATCAAAACTGTGGTTTTAATTATAATATACCGAGGGGTTCAAAATTATTAATGGAAGCCAGCCTTATGGGAGATTCTACAGCAGGCGTTTTACTGGATGAATTAAATATAAAATTCGGAACTAATTAACTTACTGCACAGCGCATCTCAACTTTCTACAGCGTGTTGTTACTGTATTAATTATACTTCTTGCTTCTTAATTCTCGAAGTGTTTTTGATGTGCAATTGTTACTTTTTGGAAACATGGAAATACTGTATGGACCAAACAGAGGCATGACACCTGCAATGATAAGTCCTGTTTTGTTCAGGTATAAAAACTGGTGATTCACATCATTGAAAAAGGTAGGCATTTTATGTTGTTCTATCACGGGATTCAACAAATAGATTGTGTCGATCCTGTTCGAAAAAATGGATGCCATGTGAACCTCACTCCGCAAATTAAAGTTTTGCATGGGCAGATTAAAATTAACAATTGCGTCAAAACAAACTCCAACCTCCGAAATAGTAAGATTGAAATCGTTGACGAAATCAAATAATATGGTAGATGCTTTTTTCATTTCAATACCTAAATAGTGTTCAATTTTTAATAATAACATCAAAAGATCATCCAAAAACTAAATGGCTTGTACTGGATGAATACAATGTTTGTTGGGATATTTATTCCTCAAAAAATTAAATTCATCTGTATAAAACGGGTAATTAAGTAACCAAAAATTTAGCCGACTGAATGAACTTTCCTTTCCCTGTTATAAAAGTAAGGGAAGGTGTAAAGTTTATGTGGTAAAAAAAATAAGGTATGATACTGAATAAGAGTACTCCCCGGAATTGAAATTAAATTCTCAATTTCACTCACTAATGATGAATAATTGCTAAAAACTAAATACTTCTTTACTTCTTTAATAAGTTTATTAAATTTATAACGAAATCAGCAAGCAAGAAAACATTCAATCCTAATAAGACATGACGGAAAAAAAGAAGTTATTCAGAAATAAAATCTTAAAGGAATTGTATTTTCAGGATAGTCTTTCTTGTGCAGACCTCTCTGTAAGGATTGATAAAAGTTTTCCCATAACAGCAAAATTGATTGAAGAACTGGTAGCAGAAAAAATAGTAATGGAATCCGGTTTTGCTCCATCTACAGGTGGCAGGAGGCCGCTTACCTATGCACTTCAAAAAAATGTGATGTACCTGGTATCGGTAGCAATGGATCAGTTTGTTACCAAGATTGCGATCATGGACATGGAAAACAATTTTGTGTCACCAATAGAAAAAATTGTTTTGCCATTACCTGATAATCCTCAAGCACTACAGGTATTGATTGAACGAATTGCCAGTGTAATCGATTCATCAGGTATACCAAAGAAAAAATTTGTGGGAGTAGGAATAGGCATGCCTGGGTTTGTGAATGTAAAAAAGGGAATTAATTATTCATTTTTACAATTGCCCAATAACAAAAGCATAACAAAATACATTGCCGATACAATTGGAATACCGGTATTTATAGACAACGATTCGAGTTTGATTGCATTGGCTGAACTTCGGTTTGGTGCCGCCCGTGGCGAAAAGAATGCCATGGTGGTTAACATAGGATGGGGAATTGGCCTGGGGTTAATTTTAAACGGAGAACTGTTTCGGGGACATGATGGGTTTGCCGGTGAATTCAGTCACATCCCTTTGTTTCTAAATGGGAAATTATGCGCCTGTGGAAAAACGGGTTGCCTTGAAACAGAGACCTCCCTGTTGTTAATTATTGATAAAGCAAGAGAAGGTATCAATACCGGCAGGGCATCTAAATTGAGTTCGTTGCCTTTAGAGGATCCCGAACTTGCCTGCGATGCCATCATTAAAGCGGTAAAAGAGGGAGACCAGTTTGCGGTAGAACTATTTTCAAAAGCCGGGTACAATATCGGCAAAGGAGTAGCAATATTGATACACCTCTTAAACCCACGGGTTATTATATTGAGCGGCAGGGGATCTTCAGCCGGGGAAATATGGAAGGCCCCTATTCAACATGCTTTAAATGAGCATTGTATTCCGAGGCTTTATCATAGTACAGGTATCGAAATATCAACATTAGGTATACATGCTGAGTTGATCGGTGCTGCAGCACTCGTAATGGAAAATTATGAAAAAATGCATTCAATTAACACTGAACAGGCATTGTTTCAAATTAACCTTTCATAGGTTGTGGAAAATTTTACTGAGGGAGTCTGCATTTTGATTCAGTTACTTTTTATCCCCGGCAATACCGGAAAAAAACATTATGGCGTTTATTGAAACAATCCTTTTTTTTCGTAAGCCAATGAAATAATGTTCCCTTTTCCTGGCAAAGTATGTATCGGCAGAAATGCGGTCATATTGCCTACCCCCTGTACTTATAGCCTCATGATATAGCATCCTGCGCTATCCCTGTTCCGACAAAGGAATATCCATACCCGTTGGCTATAATGTTGGATCATTTTAAAATCACAAACAAATAGCAAGCAAAAAATCAAACTACCAATAAGCATTGTTGCTGGTAAACATAATAATTAAAAAAAGCAATATCAAGTAAAATCAGTAAGCATGATGCTTTATATCATTGATTCTTTTTCCCCATCAATACATAGGTCATTAGCTATAGTAAATAACCACCCCGGTGATAAATCCTCGATTTTTACATCAAATACAAAAAAAAACATCCAGATTTTTACAATTATTGAGGTCTGATTACCATTATCTTATCTGCTGTTTTCTATAACTAGCGAAAACATTTTAAAAAATAATTATTTCTTTTTAATTTTTTTAATAAGTTTATATATCTTTATTTTGAAATTCTGCAAAACGGTACGCTTTAATACCAAAATGAAATATGACTGAAAAGAGATTGCTGTTGAAAAATAAAATTTTGAAAGAATTATATTTTGAGGATAGCCTTTCTTGTGCGGAACTATGTAGCAGGATCGAAAAAAGTTTTCCCATTACGGCGAAATTAATTGAAGAACTGGTAGCGAATAATTTGGTAATTGAAAGCGGGTATGCTCCTTCAAAAGGGGGCAGACGACCATTAACCTACGCTTTTCAAAAGAATGTAGTGTACCTGGTATCGGTAGCAATGGATCAGTTTGTTACCAAGATTGTGATAATGGATATGCAAAACAATTTTGTTTCGCCCATCGAAAAAATAGTATTGCCATTGTCTGCTGATTACCAGCCCTTACAGGTATTGGTGGAAAAGATTAGCGATTTGCTTGAATCCTCCCGTATTAATAAAGAAAAAATTATAGGTATTGGTATAGGTATGCCGGGTTTTGTGGATGTAAAAAAAGGCATTAATTATTCCCATTTAAAGCTGCCCAATAACAAAAGCATTACCAAATTCATTACCGATAAAATTGGATTACCTGCGTTCATAGACAACGACTCGAGTTTGATAGCACTGGCTGAGCTTAGGTTTGGTGCGGCACGTGGCGAAAAAAATACGATGGTCATTAATATCGGTTGGGGAGTTGGCCTTGGGTTGATTCTTGATGGAGAACTTTACCGGGGTCACCAGGGATTTGCAGGAGAATTTAGCCATATCCCTCTTTTTTTAAATAAGAAATTGTGTTGGTGTGGAAAGGCAGGATGCCTTGAAACCGAAACATCAATGTTATTGATTCTGGAAGAGGCCCGGGAGGGATTAATAGCTGGGAGACTTTCCAAAATAAGTTCTTTACCGGAAGATGATCCGGAATTGGGCTGGGATGCCATCTTAAAAGCAGTAGACGAAGGCGATCAGTTTGCGATTGAACTTTTTTCGAAAGCTGGTTATAATATTGGTAAAGGGGTAGCAGTGCTGATACACTTGCTAAATCCTAAAAAAATCATTTTAAGTGGAAGAGGATCTTCGGCAGGACAAATTTGGAGCGCACCCATCCAACAATCGTTAAACGAACATTGTATTCAACGGCTTTACCAAAGTACAATTTTAGAAGTATCAACATTGGGAACACAAGCTGCCCTAATTGGCGCTGCAGCTTTGGTGATGGAAAATTATGAGCGGATACCAGTTGATGAAAATGCAAAGCGGCCGGTAGG
>JBBQTL010000162.1:0-13589 GCA_038213285.1 Chitinophagales bacterium | reverse complement strand
ACCAGCTCATTCTCTCTTTCCTGTATAACCAAATCGTGGATAGGTACGCGTGGTAAATGATTACTCATGCTCATAAAACTATTACCCATATCAAAAGAGGTGTATAAGCCGTTGTCGCTGCCTACATAAATTATATTTTCTTTTTTTGGATCTTCTTTCACCACGTTCAAAGGTTCTAAAGGAAGACTGGTACCTAACTGCTTCCAGGTATTGCCATAATCTTCGCTAACATACAACCAGGCTGTAAAGTTGTCGTACCGGTATCCATTCAAAGTGGCATACACTCTTCCTTCCTTATGCAGCGATGCGGTAACACGGCTTACCCATAAATTTACAGGGAGTCCTTTATTTACCAATGTCCAGGTGTAGCCTCCATCCTTGCTTATTTGAATGTTACCGTCATCCGAACCAACATACAATAATCCGAATTTTAAGGGCGATTCACTGATGGTGGTAATGGTTCCATAAGGAATGATCCCTTTTTTTTTCCCTTTTGTTAAGTCATCACTCAGGGCAACCAGGTTTTCAGCTTTGTTTAAACTTCGGTGCAGTTTGTTTGTTCCATAGTAAAATATATCCTGGTTATGTTTGCTTAATAAGATAGGCGTTTGCCAGTTGTACCGGAGTTTGGCTTCACCCAAATCATGCATTGGGTGTATAGAAAAAGCCTTTCCACTATCAATATTTTTTCTTCGGTAATAACCAAACTGAAATCCTGAGTAAGCCGTTTTGTTGTCCCTCGTGTCTACCTGTACCTGCATTCCATCGCCACCACCAATTGGTTTCCATTCATACTCCTCCGGGTCAGGCTCTTTGTTTTTCCCCGGCGATGAAAAACTTCCCGCTGTTTTTGATGATCCTACCCATGTTCCGTTATCCTGCAGGCCACCATAAACGTTGTATGGTGTTGCATCATCGGTGGTAATGCCATAAAATTGGCCTGCAGGCACACTGGTTACTTTAAACCATTTATTACCGTTATCATAAGTTATGTTGCAGCCGCCATCGTTACCGGTTATCCAATGGCTGTCTTTATCAGGGTTTATCCAGCATGAGTGCCAGTCGCCATGTGTGTTGTTCTTACTTACCTCGGTAAAAGTTTTGCCTCCATCCACGCTCAGAATAATACCTACACCAAATGTGATCACTTTGTTTTCATCCACCGGTGATACGTATATTTTGCCAAAATAATATCCATAACTGCTGAATTCATCAATATCTTTTGTGTTTACTTTCCGCCAGCTTTGCCCGGCATTATCACTCCTGTAAATTTCACAGCCGTGAATACCATTGTTTTGAAATCCATCTTCAGCAAAAAGCCAATCATACAGAGCAGTTGGTTGTAATTTTTCAGTTTCTATTAATGATTTAATTCCTTGGGCCGTATATTTTTTTGGGAAACGGTTGTCTTTTAAGAAGCTATCTAATTTCGGGTTGTCCAGTTTAGAAAAAGCTTCTTTTGAAATATTTTTAAACTCATTCAGCAGGTATTTTGAAGTGTCTGTTTTTTTTGAAGCAGTATCAGGTTTTGTATAATTATTGTCGACCACTGCATATACAATCTGCGGATTTTTTTGGTAGATGGCTACACCAATTCTGCCAATACTGTCTCCTGTAGGAAACCCGCTTCCCTGTTTTGTAATTAGCTGCCAGCTATTGCCTCCATCTATGCTTTTAAATATACCGCTTGTTTTACCCGATGGTGCAAAATCCCATGCCCGGCGGGTACGATACCAGGTGCAGGCATAGAGTTCATCCGGGTTTTGAAGGTTAATATCCATTTCTACTGCCCCGGTATTACCGTCAATGTTGAGCGTTTTTTGCCAGTTCGTGCCTCCGTCTGTCGTTTTATAAACCCCTCTTTCTTTGTTTGGCGAGTATAAATGCCCGAGTACTGCCACCCAGGCTATATTATCATTGGAGGGATGCAAAATAATTTCGCCAATATGATGACTTTCGGGTAAACCCAGGTACTCCCAGTTTTTACCATTATCACCGGATTTGTATACACCGGTGCCACTGTAGCTACTCCGGCTGCTATTTACTTCACCTGTACCTACCCAAATAATTCTTGCTTTTCCACCAGCGGCAGGTTTCCAGTTTACGGCTATGTCGCCGATTGCATAAGCATCTTCTTTTTCAAATATGGGGGTAAAGCTTAATCCGTTATTAACCGTATGCCATAGTCCACCACTAGCATAAGCAACATAAAATTCTGTAGGGTCGGCGGGATTTACTTCTATATCCACCACCCTGCCATTCATTTGGGTGGGACCAATATTTCGCCAGGTAATATCATTTAATAAAGAGTTGTTTTCCAGCAATTTTCTTTTTTGTAATCCGTTAAATCTTTCAGTGGCACCCGTTGGCTTGATTTGTGCAACTGATGTTAAAAAAGCGGCGCAGAACAGAACCGTTGTAAAAGAAAAAGTAAATTTGTAAAGCCATTTCATTTAATAAAAATTTAGTATGGAAAATCAGTTTTTAAAAATACATCAATTGAGTTTAATTATACTGGCATTATTGATGGTTGTAACGAAAGGTTCGGCACAATACAAAGATTATTCTATATCGCCCAAGGGAGATACATTAAATGCCACAGATAAAAAGGGCTTAAAGCAGGGCAAATGGGTAATAAGCGTGGGAGAACTGCGTGGAGAGCCGGGTTATGATGAAGAGGGATTTTACAAGGATGATAAAAAGACAGGCACCTGGCGCAGGTACAATACCACCGGTGATATCCTTGCTGTTGAAAATTATCTTTTTGGAGGAAAAGACGGGCTACAGGAGTACTTCAGTTTCCTGGGTGATTTGCAAAGGCAGGAAGAATGGCATGGGTACAATCCGGATGCACCCTACGATACCATTCCGGTATATGGCGCAGGTAATAATGAGATCGTTAGTTTTAAAATAGTAAGGGCAGAGCAATATAGCGTGCCGCATGGCGAATGGAAATATTATGAAGCAGGAGGCCGCATAAACCGTTTGGAAAAATATGATCGTGGTCGTCTTTTAAAAGATGTGGACAATAAAATGACTACCGCCTCGGTTACTAAAACGGTAGAAGAAACACCTAAGGAAAAAGTAAAGACTAAAGAGATATTAGAATACGAAAAAAAGTATAGTAAGAAAAAAAGGAATAAAATGGAGAGAGACGGGAAGACGGGTTTGTAAAAGTTTTCCTTGTCAGAAGTGTAAAATGGTTTTTTTAACAAAATTGGTTAACGGTTGGTTACAAAATTTAATACCCTTCCAACATTAAGTAAACGGGGCAGGAAAAGTGAGAGCCATTTTGGAGATAGTAGTGCAGGGGTACCATACCCTGCGGAAGACGGAAGCTTTCAATTCACCAAATTGCTTCTCAGAAATAACAAACATTTCTTCTGTCTATAAATCTCGTTGTGTAAAATTGCAAATAAGTGTAACAAAAAAAGCCGCTCCAAACTGGGCGGCTTTTGCTGGTTTTAATAAGTTGATAGTTATTTAATTTCTTTCTGCATTGGATTAACTGCGCCGGTTGCGCCACCTCTTCCACCTCTTCCGCTGCCTTCCTTAAATAGTTGAAATTTACCGGGAGTTGTAACTGAAGGCCAGTTGTTGTTCCTCTCGTTTATATCCGCTGTCTCTCTCATCGGGTCTAGTTTAATGGAAGCAACCTCTTTATTTTTTAAAAAAGTTTTCGTCACCTTATATTCATTTTTCCTCCAAACCTGTACCGGAATTCTGTCAATTTCTTTCGTTCCATCTTTATAAGTCCATTCAATGATTATAGGCATTACCAAACCGCCTTTATTGCTTAACGTTAATTCATACATGTTTTTATTTCCTGCTATTGCAATTTTCTGATCCCTGGTCAGGGTATCTGGGGCTTCGGCAGCAATTTTAATCTCCACAGGTGCATCATCTACTTTTGCAACACTGCGTGCATATCTCCAATAAAAATCACGTAGCGAAGTATCAGCATCTGTTGCAAAGGTTATTTTATTATCTTCCCTGTTCCTGATTTTCGAAACATCTTCAAATTTATTTAAAATGGGCCTGGAAACATTTTGCATAAAAGAACTTCCTGTAGGTCTGCCAGCAGGTTCCTCCAGGCTTAAGTTTGACCATTTTACACTATCCAGCGAGATATCGCAGGGGTCGGTATTATAAAACCAACCTCTCCAGAACCAGTCAAGGTCTTCACCACTGGCGTCTTCCATTGTTCTGAATAAATCGGCTGGCGTAGGATGTTTAAAAGCCCAGCGTCTTGCATATTCTCTGAATGAGTAGTCAAATAAGTTTCTTCCCATGATGGTTTCACGGAGAATATTTAAACCGGTAGCAGGTTTGCTATAGGCATTCGGTCCAAACTGTATAATATTTTCACTATTCGTCATGATGGGCTCTAACTGATCTTTTGGCAACATCATGTAGTCAACAATTTTATAAGCCGGTCCCCTGCTGGATGGAAATTTATTATCCCAAAGTTCTTCTGATAAATATTGACAAAAAGTATTGAGTCCTTCATCCATCCAGGTCCATTGTCTTTCATCACTGTTGATGATCATTGGAAAAAAGTTATGCCCTACTTCATGAATGACTACACCGATCATACCGTTTTTGGTGCCTTCACTGTATGTGCCGTCTTTTTCGCACCGGCCGTAGTTAAAACAAATCATCGGGTATTCCATTCCGTTGGCTGCTTCCAGGCTTTGTGCTACCGGGTATGGATATGGTATGGTAAAATTTGAATACGTTTTAATCGTATGCGCTACCGCCTTCGTGCTAAACTTCCGGTAAAGGTTGTATGCTTCTTTTCCATAACCACTCATGCACATCACTTTCTTACCTGCTATTTTTACCGGCATTGCATCCCAAATAAATTTACGGCTGCTACCCCAGGCAAAATCACGAACCATTTCCGCTTTAAATATCCATGTTTTTTTCTGCGATGATTTTTGTTTTTCCCTTGCTTTGGCTTCATCCAGGGTTACAATTTCAGTTACATCAGTTGCTGTTTGCGCCTTCTGCCACCTTGCAAATTGCGCCGGCGACAATACCTGCTGGTAATTTTGACCTTCCCCGGTAGCCATTACTACATGGTCAGCCGGTACCGTCATAGCTACTTTGAAATTGCCAAAGGTTAATGTAAATTCCCCGCTTCCGGCAAACTGGTGATTTTGCCAGCCCTGGAAATCGCTATACACACAAAGACGTGGATACCATTGCGACATGGTATACAAATCATTCCCATCTTCCGGGAAATATTCATACCCACCCCGGCCACCATATTTCATACGGTCGCTTATATTGTAATTCCATTCTATTTTGAAAATAAACTGCTGGCCGGGTTTTAATGTTGAGGGCAACTCAACTCTCATCATGGTTTTATTGATGGTATATGGCAGACCTTTACCCATTGCATCTGTAACTTTTATGATTTTATCGCCATACTCCCTGTCTGTTTTACCGCTATATTTTGCAATGTTCTGCCCGGTAACGCTCTTCGGCATGAAGTTGCTGGATTGATACCCTGCATTGTTAGCAGTGCTATGCTGGTTTTCATCTAACTGTATCCAGAGGTAGGTTAGCGGGTCGGGGGAGTTATTAAAATAAGTGATGGTTTCTTTTCCATTTAATCTGCGGTTAGGTTCATCCAATTCGCAAACAATGTCATAGTCGCAACGTTGCTGCCAATACTTTGGCCCGGGCGCTCCACTTGCGGTTCTATATTCATTAGGTGTAGGCAGGATGGTACCTAATTGCTCAAACCGGTTACCATGGCTGCTGCCGGGATTGTTTCTAATATCCTGGGCATAACAGCAAACTGTTAACGCAAATAAAAAAGAAAGCAATATTGGTTTTTTTATCATCTTCTGAAAGTGTTTTTATTGTGATTTTAAAGTATTACAAAATTACGGATTTCAATTTTGTTGTTTTATTACCGCCAGGCCCAAGCCTTTTTTTAAAGAAACAACGGCTTTAAACTTTAATTCTGCCTGTTCAATAATTGTAATGTTAGTTTTAAAAGTGGAACCTTTCTACTGCCATATTAAATGCGATCAAAATAACAAAACAGGATAATGTCCATACCCACCATTTTCTGTTCAGCTTTACTTTATTCACAACAATAAAGCTGGCTAATAAAATGAACGCAACCAATACAATTTGCCCAGCTTCCAAACCGATATTAAAACTGATTAATGGAACCGCAATCCCCTGATCTTTGGCCAGCATAAAGCGTACCGTATTGGCAAACCCCATCCCATGAATCAATCCGAAAAATAGGGCTAAAAAATAATTTATCCTTAACGAGCCGGGTTTAAAATCGGTTACCATTAAATTAAATACACCTGTAACGATGATGGTACATGGGATTAGAAACTCTACCCATTTCTCATCAAAACGGATGACATCATATACACTTAAAGCTAATGTTAGAGAATGACCAATAGTAAAGGCGGTAACTAAAATGAGCACCTCTTTCCAGTTAACTGCCAGGTAAATTGCGGCCAATGCAATAATAAATAAAATGTGGTCCAATGCATTCCAACTAATAATATGATGCCAGCCTGTTTCAAAATATAAAACAAAATCACTCATGCATTTTTAGTTGGTAGATTGTGGTTAATTTTGTGTTCAAATATCTTTAATCAGATCCTAATCTGC
The DNA here is from genome assembly GCA_038213285.1 of Chitinophagales bacterium. Taxonomy (GTDB): domain Bacteria; phylum Bacteroidota; class Bacteroidia; order Chitinophagales; family Chitinophagaceae; genus Ferruginibacter. Next base: position 6,938 of record JBBQTL010000162.1, on the reverse strand, counting down.
TAATTCTTTGTTTAAATGGCATCTATACTGTATAAATGGTTATTTGTATTTATTGTATCTGGTTTCCCGGGTAACTATCACCCCATTTTTGTAAGTGTTACAGAGCTTGAACACAATGCTAAAAGCCAGACCTTTGAAATAAGCTGTAAAATTTTTACGGACGATTTTGAAACTGCATTACGCAAAACATACAAATCAAAGATTGACTTATTGAATGTAAATCAAAAAAAAGCAATGAATCCCTGGATAAATGATTATATACAAAAACACCTGTCCATAATGGTTGATAGAAAACCTGTCGTGCTGCAATTTGTAGGTTTTGAGCAGCAGGAGGAAGGGATTGTTAGTTACTTTGAAGTGAAAAATATTGCGACTGTAAAAAATATTGACGTAATAGATAATATTCTCTATGAAGATAAGCCGCAGCAAATGCAGATTATTCATGTATCAGTAAATGGTGAACGAAAAAGTAGCAAGCTGAATAACCCTTTTGATAAGGTGAGTTTTAATTTTTAGTTTTGTGTTTTCAGTTTTATGTCTGCGGAAAGCATTTGATTAACTTCGATCTTTAAATTTTTGGATGGTTGCCGTTGAGTATTCGGATTATATAACATATCTGTCTCTCAATAAAAATCAAGTAAGCCATTTACTCGTCCATATTATCCTTTAATTCTTCAGATATCTTTACCAGCAGTTTATCAATTCGTTGTCCGTCCATGTCAATGATCTCAAATTCAAATCCACGCCAGTCAAAAGTTTCACCTGTTTTAGGAATTCGTTCCAACTCATGCAGTACAAAACCTGCAATGGTATCAAATTCATTGTCGCCTTCATTCATCCATTCCGTTTTTTCAAAGTGGCTTAAAAAATCGTAAAAGGTTATTTGCGCATCTACCAGGTAGGTGCCATCGCTGCGTTCTACTATTTCATATTCCTCCTGGCCCGTTTGGGGTACATCTCCAACAATGGCTTCCAGTATATCATTGAGCGTGAGCATTCCTTCCAGTGTGCCATATTCATTTACAATAAAACAACTGTGTATTTTGGTTTGTTTAATTTTTTCAAGCACCTGGTAGGCGCTGTTATTTTCAGGCACAAACAGCGCTGGTTTGGCAAGGTTTTTTAAAATAGTGCCGGCAGGTGCCTTCAATAAATCTTTGATGTAAATAATCCCTTTTATGTCATCAACTGTTTTATCACATACCGGGTAAGTGGAATAATTGATCTGGTCGTGTTGTTCAGTAATTGTTTGAACGGTATCTTCCATATCAAACCATACAATCTCGGTACGATGTGTCATTAGTGAAGTGATATTCCGGTCGCCCAAATGAAAAACCCGTTCTATAATTTCCTTTTCTTCTTCTTCAATAGTACCATGTTCGCTACCTTCTGTTATCATGGCTTTAATTTCATCTTCCGTTATGGCATTGTCTGTAGCCACTTTTATATTAAACAACTTAAAAATAATGTTGGTAATATTGTTTAACAACCAAACCACCGGATATACTATGGTGGATAATAAATTCATAGGCCCGGCTACGAAACGGGCAATTTTCTCGGCCCGGATAAGACCAATCCTTTTGGGTACCAGTTCGCCTAAAATAATTGATAAAAAAGTAACCAGCATTACAATCAATACAGTGGACAAAGTATCAGCGTAAGGCTTTAGGAATTCTACTTTTTCAACAAAAGGTTTTAATTCGTTGCTGAATTTTTCACCAGAGTAAACACCCGTTAAAATTGAAATAAGAGTAATGCCTATCTGGGCAGTGGATAAGAATTTATCGGGATTTTCAGTTAAATATAAAGCTGCTTTTGCCTTCATGTCGCCCTTGTTGCCCAGGCTTTCCAACCTGCTTTTCCGGGCACTTACCAATGCAATTTCACTCATCACAAACAGGCCATTTACCAATATTAATACCAATAATATAAATATTTCCATCATAGTTGATATTCTCTAAACGCCGATTTGTAGAACGATTAGTGGTGCAAATATCTATAAACTATATTAAATGGGGGTTTTGAGCAATAATAAAAGTAAAAAAAATGTAATAAGCTGCTCGTATCTGCCTGTGTGGTAGCACAAATGGGAAGTATTTTTTTCATTGTCAGTCACCGTTTATCTTTGCAGCCATTATGCAAAAAAGAACGATTGCCATCATAGGTGCAGGCCCCGCAGGATTAACTGCTGCCTATATATTGGCAAAAGCAGGTCAGCAGGTTACCGTATTTGAAGCTGATCCAAAATATGTAGGCGGAATTTCCAGAACCGAAAGTTATAAGGGCTATCTTTTTGACATTGGGGGACATCGGTTTTTTTCAAAAAGCAAGGAGGTGGAAGATTTTTGGACGGAAATACTTTCCAATGATATGCTCGACCGGCCAAGAAGTTCAAGAATATATTATAACAAACAGTTTTTTTCATATCCCCTGGTTGCCACGGAGGCATTAACCAAACTGGGAATTTTTGAATCTGCGCTATGTGTCATGAGTTATTTGAAGGCGAAGGCATTTCCCGTGAAGAACCCAATAAATTTTGAAGATTGGGTAATTAACCAGTTTGGAGAACGTTTGTTCAACATCTTTTTTAAAACCTATACGGAAAAGGTATGGGGAATTCCCTGCAATGAAATATCTGCGGACTGGGCAGCGCAACGTATTAAAGGCTTATCGCTCAGCAGTGCGATAATGAATGCATTATTTAAACCCAAAAAAACAGGGAATAAGAATAATATTATCAAAACACTCATCGATACTTTTCGCTATCCTAAATATGGACCGGGAATGATGTGGGATGTATGCGCTACCAAATGCAAACAAATGGGAGTGGAGATTTTAATGAATGCCGGTGTGACAGGTATCAGTGTTAAAAATAAAGAATGGACAGTGCAAACAAGCACTGGAAAAACATTTGACAAATTTGATTTTGTGTTATCCTCAACTGCTATGGCCCAGTTAGTACCCTTTATAACACCAGCATTGCCTGCTCCTGCACTGGCGGCTGCCAAACAGTTAAAGTACAGGGATTTTATAACCGTGGTGCTAATATTAAAAGATCAAAATAAATTTGATGATAACTGGATCTATATTCATGACCCGGCAGTAAAAGTGGGCCGGGTACAAAACTTTAAATCCTGGAGCCCTTACATGGTGCCTGATCCATCTATGGCTTGTTATGGACTGGAATATTTTTGTTTTGAAGGAGATGGTATGTGGACCAGCAGTGATGAAACATTGATTGAACTGGGAAAGAAAGAAATTGAACAAATCGGTCTTGCTAAAGCTATCGATATTACAGACGGTTATGTAGTAAGGCAAAAGAAGGCTTACCCGGTGTATGATCATTTTTATGCGGAACATATTGAAACCATCAAAACCGGTTTACAACCTTATAAAGGATTGTACCTGATGGGCCGAAACGGTATGCACAAATACAATAACCAGGATCATAGCATGATGACGGCGATGCTGGCTGCTAAAAACATAATTGCCGGGGAGGAAGTATATGATTTATGGAATGTAAACCAGGACGCAGAATATCATGAGTCCGGAAATAGAGGTGCGAATGAAGGTGGAAGGTTAGTGCCCGAGAAGTTGGTATAAAATTTACAGTTTTCGGGTTTCTGATTTTCAATTCCGGCACTCTTTATTCTACGTGAAAATATGCGGGACGTGAAAAGGGTATTGCAATTGTTCTTTCGATTATAATTTAAATTCAAAGCAAATATTGGATACTCATTGGCGTAGGCAAATATGATATCTGAAAAGGTTGGAGGATTTATGATTTATCTGAATAAATCAGTTATTAAAGGGGAGAAGTTTAAAAATAGAAGATAGACTAATATTCTCCAAGGCTAATAAACCGAAAACCAAAAACTGAAAATCTTAAACTCAAACCACCTGGACAATATAAAACGGTATTATTTCCCCGTTCCTGGTAGCAGGATTAATAAATTTAAAACTAAGTTTGGTAACCGGAAATCCTTTGCCCGTAAAAATAATTTTTACGGGTTTTATTTTAACCAATCCTTCATAATCCTTCTGCGAAACCAATACATAATTTCCGTGTGTTAACTGATTTGGATCGGTAACCTGTTTAAAAAAATAGTTGCCATAAAAATAAATGGAATTCCTCCCCTCTACTATATTTCCATAAATGAAAACTTTGTCTTTAGGCAATTTGTTTTCATTGATATACTGTGCAGCGATATTGCCGGCCTGGTACTGTAACAAGGCAGGATAAAAAGCGGTATTAAGAAAGATATTTAAACCGATGGATGTAAAAAAGCAGATGGCTAAGAGTTTGGGAAACGAGATGCTTTTCGCAAACACCAGTAAGATAAAAAATATGAAACAGCAGCCCGCAATAATGCCGGCATATATCGGAATATTTTTAAATGGTATAAAAATTAAGGCCAGCAATGCAATCCATAGTAAGGTAAAAATAGCCGCATGTATTACAACCAATGGCTTGCGCCAGTTGCTCCATTTATTACCCGTGAGAAAACGGTATACAAAATTTGCTGTAATGATTGCTGCCAGCGGGAATACTACAAATATATAATGTGGCAGTTGCACCTGGCTGCTTCCCAATGCCAGGTAAGTAACCAAAAAGCCGGACAGCGTAATCGCTTCCTGTTTATTTGTTAATAAAAATTTTTGTTGAATGACATTTTTTATTGCTGAAAAAAGACCCAATAAAAACAGGAGTATCCAGGGCAAAAAACTCCAAAGCATATTTTGCAATAAGAAGAATATAGAGCCATTTTCCCTGAGCGTATTTTCACCAGTGATTCGACCAAAGCTCTGGGTCCAGTAATAAAAGCGCAGGCCGGAATCGATTGTTTTTCCTAGAATGTTTTTCCCCGGATGCAGGTCGTATTGCTGATACAATCCAATACTCATCGGTACCAGCAGCAATGCAATGATGATTAATAATGGTATGTATTGCCATCTTATAAATTCTCTCCAGTTTCTTCTGAGTATAAAATGAGGTGCAAATGCAAATACGGGTATCATCAGCGCCAACGGGCCTTTAGTCATCATGCCACCGGCAATGGTGAAGGCCGCCCATACCAGGTTTTTCCATTTGTTAAATTGATACCATTCTGCCAGTTGCCAGATGCTGCAGGCTACCCATCCCATCAGCATGGTATCTGTTCTTACATCATGGTTCATTAAAAACATGGCCTGGCAGGATGTCAACACCAAAGCACTTAATAAGGCGATTTCTTTCTTATAAAATAATATAGCAAGGCGGTAAGTACTGTAAATGGCCAGTAAGGAAAAAAGGAAGGAAGGTAAGCGATAGGCCCAGTCATGAATACCAAACACATACATCGATAAAGCGGATAGCCAGAAAAGCATGGGTGGTTTATCCAGGTAATTATTTCCTAAATCGTAGAGCTGGAGGTAGTTGCCATGTAGCAACATCTCCCTGCTCATGGAGGCATATTGAGCGGCATCAATATCCATTAATGGAACGAAGAACATGCCTAACAGGTAAGTGAATACGCAGAGAATTAATATTTGTAATAGTACCTGTTTTTTCATACACTCATAATGCTGTTAGACGGGTGATCAATTTCGGTAAGCCCAAACCTTTTATTGAAAAGCCAGGAAGTAAGATAGCCAGTAATACTTCCCACAATACCACCACAAATTACATCTGTCGGGTAATGTACTCCAATATATACCTGCCCGTAACTTACGGTAGCAGCCCAAACAAAAAACAAATAGCTCCACTTTTTAAAGTAGGGTTTCAGTGTATAATAAATAAAAAAGGCAAGCCCGAAATGATTGGCTGCATGAGATGATGTAAAGCTTCTGCTGTCTGAGCAATACTTCAACAGCAACCGGATATCGTCTGCGAGCAATAAATCGTGGCAAGGCCTTAGCCGGTTAACCAGTGGTTTAAAAATGTGACTGCTTATTTGGTCGGTTAGTGAAACGGTAACTATAAATCCAATGATCCATGGCCAGGCCTTTTTTCCAAAATTTATCATTATAAATATCAGTAAGAAAATATAGAGCGGAACCCAGGTGATCCCTTCTCGCCATACGGGAAAAATATAGTCAAGAAAACCATTTGTCCAGTCGTGATTGATTTTAGTAAACAACCATCTGTCCCAGTTTTGTAAAGTAGTCAACATAGGTTGAATAAGATATTTGATGAGAAATAGATAAAATGATTCAGTAAAATTAAGTGATAATATTTTTATTTCTGATTATAGTAAATCGTTGAGATTATCAACCGCCTGGTAAAGGCATTGGTAAGGGTAGATGAAATTAAAATTTTTGAAGCTCCGCCGCGGCGGATTAGTGGAGGCTAAAATGAATTGCCGGTAGCCTCTTTTAAGCCAGCGAAAACTGTGGCCATAAAAGAGTCTTCGGATAAGTCCACTACAGGGGATGGGTGTATATCCGAAGAACAGTGTTACTTTTACATCTTTTTAAATACTAATGGAAAACGTTTATAGTCATGCTTATCAGGTGGAAATTTCCTAAAACAATTCAATGGATCATAAAATTATTTATTATCTACCTGTCCATTTTTAGTACTTTTCGCATTGCTACTTTAATTTTTTTCAAGCCGGTTAATATAGAAACCTCCTCTTTGTTTTCCTCTTTTTGGCTGGGTTTGCAATATGACCTGCGTTGGATTGCGATTGTATTATTACCTATAGCCTGTATTTCATTATTTCCCAGGTTTTCTCCCTTTTATTCAGAGCGCTGTAAAAAAGGCTGGGCCATTTACCTGGCTGTGATTACTTTGCTGCTGTTGTTTTTCTTTGGAACCGATTTTGGACATTTCGCTTACGTAAGTACCCGCTTAAATGCCAGTGCGTTAAACTTTGCAGAAGATGCCAAAATATCTTTTGAAATGATTTGGCAAAGCTATCCTATCGTTTGGATTTTTGCAGGCTTATTGGGCGCTG
>JBBQTL010000161.1:0-13646 GCA_038213285.1 Chitinophagales bacterium | reverse complement strand
GTGCAGTGTTAGCCGATGATGCGATAATGATGACCATCAAACCAGGTGAACACGGCAGTACTTATGGTGGTAACCCATTGGCATGCGCAGTTGCAATGGCGGCATTGCAGGTTTTGAAGGATGATAACATGGTTGAAAATGCAGCTGCAATGGGAGAATTGTTACGCAGTGAAATAAGAAAATTGAACTCGCCTTTCATAGATTTGGTACGAGGTAAAGGCTTGCTGAATGCCATCGTTATAAAGCATAGCAACCCCGAAGCAGCCTGGGATTTGTGCCTGACACTAAAAGAAAACGGACTATTGGCAAAACCAACACATGGCGATAAGATTCGTTTTGCACCTCCCTTGTTGATCACCAAAGAACAGGTAATGGAATGCGTGGAAATAATCAGTAAAAGTTTAGCAACCTTATAGTTTGTCCTGTTGAAATCGCTCCTCGTTAATTTTAAACAAGGAAGGTTAATTGCCAACATATTATCTTCGTTGTTACAAAAAATTTTATGGATACCCACCTGCACCACCACCACGTAGAAACGCATTTAAAAAGTACGGATTTTTTAAGAGACATTGTAATTGGCATGAGTGATGGATTAACCGTTCCTTTCGCTTTGGCAGCCGGATTAAGCGGGGCCGTTTCAGATAGCAGGATCATTGTAATTGCCGGTATTGCAGAAATTTGTGCAGGCAGTATTGCGATGGGACTTGGTGGTTACCTGTCGGGTAAAACGGAACAGGATCACTACAAAAGCGAGATCAAAAGAGAGTATGAGGAAGTAGAAAACATGCCTGAGGTGGAGATCAAAGAAACCAAAGAATTTTTTGCTAATATTGGTTTAAGTGAAAACATACAGAACATGGCAACAGAAGAAATTGCAAAGAATAAGGATCGCTGGGTAGATTTTATGATGAAGTACGAATTGGGACTGGAAGAACCCGATCCGAAAAGAGCCACTAAAAGCGCCTTGAATATCGGACTTTCGTATGTTGTTGGAGGAATTATCCCTTTGAGCCCCTATTTTTTTATCAGCAGTTCTACCGAAGCACTGGAAATATCGGTAGTCGCAACGCTTGTTTGCCTGTTTGTATTTGGTTTTTTTAAAAGCAGGATTACGGGTATTAATCCCTGGCTGGGTGCAATGCGGGTTACCATGATTGGTGCCATGGCGGCGGCGGCGGCTTTCGGAGTAGCAAAATTATTTGAAGGATAAAATCAATCGCAGTCCGGCATGCTTCAAATCAGTAACTACATAAAAAAATATCCCACTGCTCCTGATCCTGTTTTATCCATCCCAGGTTATCAATTGGAGGAAGGGGTCTACTGGATAAAGGGTGAGAACGGTTCTGGTAAAACATCGCTGTTAAAATCCATTGCAGGCCTCATTCCCTTTGAAGGCGATATTTCAGTTGGTGGTGTGCATATTAACGGCAACAGGATGGCCTACACGAAAATGGTTAATTATGCGGAAGCTGAACCACAATATCCTCCTTTCCTGAATGGGATAGCATTGATTGACTTTTATAAATCAACAAAGGGAGGTCATTTCCCGGAAATATTATTCCGTAAGCTTGGCGTAGAAAAATTTATGCATCAAAAAACAGCTACTTATTCCAGCGGCATGCTTAAAAAATTATCATTGGTACTGGGGTTTACAGGTCATCCAAAACTAGTGCTGCTGGATGAACCGTTGATTGCACTGGATGTTGCAGCAGTTGAAACATTACAGTCTGCTATTCTTCAATTTAGCCGGCAGGGTGTTTCATTCCTGATTACCTCTCATCAACCACTGGATAGCGGATTGATAAAAGCAGCAAACCACCTGGTTATAAAAGATAAAATCCTGCAACAGGAAAACGTATGATTGGCATCTCCCGTTTGTTACTGAAGGTATGGGTAAAACAGTTTTACATCATCAATGCCGGTTTTCTGTTATGCCTGTTTTTCTTTTTTTTCGGTATGGTGAATGGTGCACAATTGATTTCTTATCATCGCTCCTTAATATTGGCCATGCTTATTTCCCCGGTATTTATGGCGGTGGTTTGGGTAGGCTGGTTATTTTACAATATCAAATGCATCCTCTTTACAGTTCATACCATCAAATCAAACAACAGCAGTTATCTATACAGCTTAAAAGCAATCCCTGTATCAAAACAAATGAGCATTTACCTGCTCATCGCGTTGCTGCAATACATGCCGGTTTTTGCTTATTCTGGAGTGGTGGTGTATATGGCGTTTATTAAATTGATGCCGGTAACAGCACTGTCGGTGATGGTATATCAATTATTGATGCTGGCAATGGCTGCTGTGATCATCTTCATTACCATCAACAAAACCAATAAGGTTTCTACGGTCGTAAAAGTAATTGCAACACTGTCAACCTGGTTCCAGGTAAAGATGGGGTACTATGCCTTCGTGTTGGGTAATATTTTGTATGAAAAGAAAATAGCGTTTGCGCTGGTAAAGATTTTTTCCATCTTGTTATTGTCCATTTCATTTGTTATCAACGGCGATCATTTTGATGAGGACCTGTTCAGTATTTTTTTCCAGTTGATTATTGTGGCTCATGCCACGCTGGTTTTATATTGTGTTGATTTTTCAGAAATGCAGATGCAGTTTACCCGCAACCTCCCAATACCGTTGCGTAAAGTAGCGACCAGGTTTCTTTTAACTTACGGCATCCTGCTTTTACCCGAAGCCGCGTTTATGTTCATCAACAATCATGGTAATGTAGAAATAACAGCAATTATACTGCTTTACCTCACCGTGGTATCTGCACTGTTTCTCTACACAGCTATCCTGTATGGGTGTGGAATGGACATGGAGAGTTACCTGTTTTTTGTGTTCACCAGTTTTATAATAATTTTCTTTTTACAAAAAACGGAATGGCAGTTGATTACCATGTTGTCGATAATGGCTACCGCCATCGTTGTTTTTAAAACCTACTACCATTCATTTGAAAGAGAATAACCGGGAGGATTCCAACAAATAAAGCCTGCTGAGGATTATCGTGGTTGCTCAAAATTAAAGACCTGCAAAGTACTATTCTATTCTTTTAACAGCCTAAAAAAAAGCTCGGTGCCTTTCCTGGGGAGAATTGAATTGTAGCATTCATTCATTATTTCAATAGTAAACTTCGGCAAAAATAATGATTCATATTCCTGTTTGGTTCCACCAAATGGCGGTCCTCCTTCAAACTCCCTGTTAAACAATAGTCCGACTACTCTTCCTCCAGGCTTTAACAGGCGATACATCTGTTCTACGTATTGTTGTCTCAAAGCCGGATCAAGGGCGCAAAAAAAAGTTTGCTCAATCACCAGGTCGTACTGGCCCTTATGGTCAAAAAAATCTCCACAGACAATTGTTAATCCTTTGGAAAGAAATTTCTCAAATTTTTTCTCCAGCGTTTTACAAAGCTCGGTTGAAATATCTATAACGGTAACATTGGTAAACCCGCGATGTAACAGGTAACCTGCCTCATGGCCATAACCACAACCCGGAATCAATATGGCTATATTTCTATGTAGTAACTGGTCGACATACTCTTTTATCGGCGTTGTTATAACGCCGGCATCCCATCCGGTTTCACGCTGAATATACAAGTCATTCCAAAATGTTTCGTCTAATTCCATGTCATTTGATTTTTATTTCTTTATAGATGTTTCCAATGCCCACTCAGGTAATAGCATAATTGTATGCTGATGAACCAGGCGGCATTTTTTTGCACTTAAAGCAGGTAAAATCATTGCAACTATCCGAAAGTACAAATATTTTGATGTTTTCATCAAACCTGTCAAATGAAAGTTATTATTTATGAGCCCTTGTTTCACCCGGCGATTTGTAACAAATGAAATGTCTATTCGTACATTTGCGGATTGAAGGAACAGGCTGCGACCCAATGTCATTTAATTAGGGATTTGAATTGCCCCGTCCGCCGCGGAGGACGGGGATTAAATTGGGCAATAAAAAGTACGGCTTAGCCGAAAGAATAATTTGGCTAAAGCCGCTAAGAGAATAATATAACTTATCACCGCCCTGAAGGAGCGGTGCAATTCAAAAAGCTTGCTTAACTAAATCACATTGGGCCGTGGCTTGTTCCTATGTAGTGACCGATTCATATATACCAAATTAAATATCAATTATCAATATATCATCAATGGAATTGTCAAAGAATTACATACCCAACGAAGTAGAAGCAAACTGGTACCAGCATTGGCTCGATAAAGGATATTTTAATAGTGAGCCGGATGAAAGGGAACCTTATACCATTGTAATTCCCCCACCCAATGTAACCGGTGTTTTACACATGGGGCATGCTCTTAACAATACCATCCAGGATATACTGATCCGCGGGGCACGTATGCATGGAAAAAATGCCTGCTGGGTACCCGGTACCGATCATGCCTCCATTGCTACGGAAGCAAAGGTAGTTGCCATGCTGAGAGAAAGAGGTATCGCCAAATCATCCTTAACCAGGGACGAATTTTTGGGCTATGCCTGGGAATGGAAAGAAAAATATGGCGGTATTATTTTACAGCAATTGAAAAAATTAGGTTGTAGCCTCGATTGGAACAGAACTTCTTTCACGATGGATGAGGACTACTACAAATCAGTAATTAAAATATTTGTTCAGCTTCATCAGAAGGGAAGTATTTACCGTGGCAAAAGAATGATCAACTGGGATGTAAAAGCAAAGACTGCCCTGAGCGATGAAGAGGTAATCAGGAAAGAAACAAAGCAGAAATTATATCATATACGCTACCAAATCGCCCCCTTGCCCCCCAAGGGGGGTGCTGAAACACTCAATTCGCCAAAAATCTCCACTATAGGGGACGGAGCTAATGCATCCTCTTCGCACAACTCCACTGAACAAGGTCCCGGTCTTTTATCGGAAAGTCACCAGGGAAACACAAACTCGTCGAATAACTCCCCGGATCAAGGTCCCGATCTTTTATCGGGAGGGGACGGGGGCATCATCATCGCCACCGTTCGCCCCGAAACGATCATGGGGGATACCGCTATCTGTGTGCACCCCGATGACGAACGGTACAAACACCTGCATGGAAAGTTTGCTATTGTTCCGCTAATTAGCCGGCGCATCCCCATCATAACCGATGAATATGTAACCATGGACTTTGGTACAGGTGCGTTGAAAGTTACCCCGGCTCACGACATGAATGACAACCAGCTTGGACAAAAACACAACCTGGAAGTAATTGATATTTTTAATGATGATGGTACGCTGGGCGAAGCTGCCCAAATCTTCATTGGTGAAGAAAGGTTTGAGGCAAGAAAAAAAGTAGTTCAACAACTGGAGGCAGAAAATTTTTTGGTAAAGGTGGAAGACTATACCAGTGAAGTAGGTTATAGTGAAAGAACTGATACAGTAGTGGAACCAAGGCTGAGTTTGCAATGGTGGATTAAGATGAAGGACATCAGCAGCCCTGCATTAAAAGCGGTGTTAGATGAAGAAATAAAATTTTATCCCCCGAAATTTAAAAATACCTATCGCCACTGGATGGAAAATATCCGGGATTGGTGCATCAGCCGGCAATTGTGGTGGGGCCATCGCATACCTGCCTGGTACGACGAAGATGGAAATGTATATGTAGCGGAAAGCCTTGAAGCCCTGCATTTACTACATCCTGAAACTAGCAAACTTCCTTTGCGGCAGGATGATGATTGCCTGGATACCTGGTTCTCTTCCTGGCTTTGGCCCTTTGAAGTATTCAAGGGTTTCAGTAACCCGGGCAATGCCGATATTAAATATTATTATCCTACCAATACACTCGTAACTGCCCCGGAAATCATTTTCTTTTGGGTGGCCAGGATGATCATGGCGGGCTTTGAATACATGGGCAAAAAGCCATTCAATGAAGTTTATTTTACCGGTATTGTAAGGGATAAGCTGGGTAGAAAGATGAGTAAGCAATTAGGTAACTCACCCGATCTGCTGGGCCTCATCGACCAATACGGAGCCGATGCGGTAAGGTTTGGCATCATGGTATCCTCCCCTGCCGGCAACGACCTGATGTTTGACGAAAGTGCATTGGAACAGGGCCGGAACTTTAATAATAAACTATGGAACGCATTGAAGCTGGTTCGTGGCTGGCGGTTACGCATTGAAGCCACACCTACGTTGGTGCAGAGTATTGAATCTATCAGTTCTACTACAGACGCTTCTTTGCCGGATCATTTATCTACTCTGATTGCACATCATACACCGGTTCCGCCGCATCATTTTGCCATTGATTGGTTTGCCAACAGGATGAACCAGGTAAAATCAGAAGTGGATGGACTGATGAAACAATTCCGGCTAAGTGAAGCGCTGAAAACCATTTACTCACTGATATGGGATGATTTCTGTAGCTGGTACCTTGAATGGGTGAAACCCGGATTTGAGCAGCCGGTAGAAGCGGCGGTATATCACACAACCGTGGAATTTTTTGAAGAAATGATGCAGTTATTACATCCCTTCATGCCCTTTATCACCGAAGAAATTTTCCATTTGCTGAATGAGCAGCCAGTTGATTTGTGTATTAAACAGGTGAACCCTTATCAACCACCTGTATCCAAAGTATTGGAGCAGGGTGAACTATTGAAAAAAGTAATTTCTTCATTGCGGGATGCCCGTAATAAGAACCAGGTAAAACCAAAAGATACCATTGAACTGCATATTCAAACTACTTCACCTGCGTCGTATAAAGCAATAGAAAATATTCTAAGCAAACAGGTAAATGCTGCCTCCATTCGTTTTACCGACGAGTTGGTTGCCAACACGATTGTGGTAGCGGTTGAAAAAGATAAATTCTACCTTGAATCTGAAAAGCAGTTGGATAGCGCCACATTGAAAAATGATTTATTAAAAGACCTGCAACACCAGCAAAGCTTTTTACTGAGTGTTCAAAAAAAGCTGGGCAACGAACGCTTTGTAAATAATGCAAAGCCCGAAGTAATTGACCTGGAAAGAAAAAAACAGGCGGATACGGAGAACCGGATCCGGACAATTGAGGAAAGCCTGGCAGGATTGAATTAACATTTTTTGATACTAACAAGGCTGTAATTTCGTTCTCCTGATAAAATCAAAAGGATGATAAAGAAACTTTACCTGCTTTTCCCGGTGTTAACTTTGGCGTTGCTTACCTGCACCGTTGTGCTTGCACAAAAACCAGCTAAAAAGCCTTTACCGGCTGCTGCCACTTATAAAAAACCTTTGGTAAAATCCTGGTTAGGTAAAGTAAACGGAACGGTTACGCTAAATGCGGATGCAGCGAAGCAGCTCGTTACCCTTCCGTTAACGATTACTGATGATAAAAACATACATTATGTTATTTCTTCTTACCAGTTTGCCTATAAGCGAATTGGTGTTACAGAAGATGAGGTAACCGGTAAGGCGTCGCCGCAGACTGATATGGCAGCAGACAGGTTTACTGTTAGCACTCTTCCCCCGGTATGGCAAAAAAATATTATTGAAGGATTGCACACTGGTGAAGAATTATATTTTTTTGATATCATTGTATTTGACAAACAAGGGCGCCGTTTCTTTGCACCTGAATTAAAAATAACCATTCAATAATTACAATACAGGCCCATGAGTACTTCTGCTACTTTCGATATCAGGGGCATACAGGTACAAAGAGTTGGTGTTGAATCTGTATCGGCTATTCAGTTGCTGGCACAAATCACCTGGGATGTTGCTTACAAAGAAATTTTATCCCCGGAACAAATGAGCTATATGCTCCAACTGATTTACAGTACTCCATCTTTACAAAATCAAATAGAAAAACAAGGGCATCAGTTCATCATCGTTACAGATGAAGAAAAGCCTGCAGGTTTTGCATCTTATAGTTTAAAGAAAGATGTTACCAACACCACTACCTGGAAGCTTCATAAAATTTATATCCATCCCAATCAGCAAGGTAAAGGCACTGGAAAAATTTTGTTGGATTATATTGTACGGGACATTCTGCCAGCGGGTGCCAACGCATTGGAACTAAATGTAAACCGCCACAATAAAGCCATTGGGTTTTACCAAAAATTGGGTTTTAAATTCATTGGGGAAGAAGACATTGATATTGGCAATGGCTACTTCATGAATGATTATGTGATGAAGCTATGCTGGTAACCCCGGTGCCTGGCAGAAGATATTCATTTGTGTGCTTTTTATATTTTCAAATTATTTACTCAGGAAAAAACAGCCACCTATCTTTTTGTTTTATCCGGTTACGCAATCACATCAGCCATTTACGGAGATTACACCCTTCTTCCTTATCCAAAGTTTAATTTTATACATACCACCCTTTTAAAAATTGTAATGGAACCAGCATTCAACTCTTTGTATCATCAATTCAGAGCCTGCCTGCTATTTACAGTTGCATTTGAAAGAACCTATTTTTTATATTTATCTTTTTAAATGAAAATTGCATATTACTAATACCTATGGTAAAAAAGCTTATTATAGTTTCTCTTTTATGTATATGTTCGATACAGATTTTTGCCCAGAATAGAATAATTGACAGTCTTGTTAACTGGATTAATGTACATACCAAGGTAGATTCCCAATACATTATCACCCTGCACCGGATCAGCTACCGCACCAATGAAAACGATGTAAAAAAGTCATTTCGGTATTATGAAAAAGTAGCGGCGCTGAGTGACAGCCTTCATTTTACATATGGTAAATCACTGGCTGAAATTAATTTAGGCATTCTACTTGCCAACTCTGCCAATTATGAGGCCAGTAATACCGCCTACTTTAACGCGGTTGATTATGCCGAACAATGCAAAGCCCTTAGACTAAAAGCGGTTTCACTCAACAATATTGGCGATAATTTTAAAGTACTGAAAGAATATAACAAGTGCAGGCAATATACCAGGGAAGCAATTGTAATTAATACCAGCCTGGAAGCCTGGCGGGGCGTAGCCATTAATTACGAGTTGTTGCATCAATGTGACCTGGATGAGCGGTTGTATGTGAACGCAAAAAAAAACCTGCTGGCCGGAATGCCTTTTGCTATTAAGGCCCCTGATAATAATTATGTGCTTTCCCAATACAATACAGGCTTTGGAAAATTACATGCCATCAACAAAAATTTTGATTCTGCGAACTACTATTTTTCAAAGGCTTTAACACAGGCAAAATCACAAAATGATCTGCGAAACGAATACCAGGTGTATGTAGCCAAGGCGAAATATGTAACCAATATCAACCAGGCTAAAAAAATAAACATTCTTAAAGCCGCATTGGGGATTGCCGATGAAACTAAGTACCTGGAAGGCGAAGCCAACGCCGCCATTGAATTATCCAACATATACGATCAGTTAAAAAACAAGGACTCTTCGTTGTACTATTACCGGATACACCGGTCGGCATATGACACGCTGTTTTCCGAACAAAACAAAAGAAATACCATTATTCACGAATCGGAATGGATGATAAAACGGAAAGAAATTGAAAACCAGCATCTGATACAATTAGCCGCCATACAGGAAAAGGAAATCAATACCAAGAATGCTTTATTACTTGCACTGGCCATTTGTTTTGGCCTAATAATAGGGATCATGTTTTTCATCAGCAGGTCGATACAGGCCAAAAAGAAAAGGACCGAATCTTCTTTTAAACAAAAAATTGCTGAAACACAAATGCAGGCTTTGCAGTCGCAAATGAATCCACATTTTATTTTCAACAGCCTCAACAGTATTGAAAATTTTATGATGCAAAATGAAAAAAGGCTGGCCAGTGATTACCTGAATAAGTTTGCAAGACTTATTCGCACCATCCTTGATAGCAGCCGCAACGAATTGTTACCCCTGTCAAAAGATATGGATGCGCTTCAGTTGTATATCGACCTGCAACAACTGCGATTTAATAACAAGTTTTATTATGAAACCATCATTGACCCTACCCTGCTGAACGATGATTATAAAGTTCCCTCCTTAATTATACAACCCTATGTGGAAAATGCCATCGAGCATGGCCTGGCACATAGTGAACGGGAGAATTTAAAACTAACGGTAACCGTTAGCCTCGCAGGTGATTTCCTTCAATACATCATCGAAGACAATGGTATTGGCCGGGTACAGTCGGGAACTTATAACCAGCAAAACAAGCCTCACCATAAAAGCATCGGGTTGACCATCACCCAAAACAGGGTGCATATTTTTAATGGCCTGCAAAGCAGTCCCAACAATATTGTAATAAAAGATTTGTACGACCAAAACGGGGCGGCTGCCGGTACCAGGGTAACTGTAAAAATAAAAGTAATTTAATATGGAAAAGATAAAAGCAATTTTGATAGATGATGAGCTCAATAGTTTGCAAAACCTGCGGCAAAAGCTGGATGAATTTTGTCCGGAAGTGCAGGTGGCAGCTATGGCACAAAAACCGGAAGAAGCCATGCTGCTGATCAAACACCATAAGCCCGACGTAATATTCCTCGACATTGAAATGCCCAAAATGAGCGGCTTCCGCATGCTGGATGAATTGGGCGATTGTGATTTCGAAATCATTTTTACTACTGCTTACAACCATTACGCTATTGATGCCATTCGCATCAGCGCATTTGATTACCTCATGAAACCCATTGCCATTACAGAATTACAGGCATCGGTGGAACGGTTAAGCAGCATGCGCATCTCACAAACAAGGGAAAAGATTGATATTCTTAAAACATCCATGAACGAAAATAAATCGCAGGATGACAAAATTGCAATCCCCACTTCGGAGGGTCTTGAATTTATCCCCATTAAAAACATCCTCCACATTGAATCCAGTTCCAACTACAGCAAAATATTTTTTAAAGAAGGCAAAACAATTGTAGTAACCAAGTTGCTGAAAGACTTTGAAGATATGCTGCAGCCGTATCGTTTTTACCGCATACACAACAGTCACCTGATCAATTTAAATTATATACTAAAATACGTAAAGGCCCAGGGCGGCCAGGTGATTATGCAGGACGGCACCACCATTGATGTAGCCAGGAGAAAGAAGGAGGAGTTTTTGAAGATGATAGCGGGGTAGAGCCCCCGGCTCCGCTGCGGCGGAGAGTTCTTCAACCACTTCACTTTTTTCGCCAGAATCAAAAACCACCTCGAATAACTCCCCTTTCGGAGATGGGGGTATTCAGCTCCCCTTCAGGGGCGGGGGCTTTCGCTCTTACACCAACTGGTGCGTCTGCTTAATAATCCCCATTACAAACACGCTTTGCACATGCCCCATGTTCTGTATCTGGCTTAGTTTGTTTACATGAAAATCGTAATAGGCGTTCATATCCTCACACACCACCTTCAGCATAAAATCAAACTCGCCCGAAATACTGTAGCACTCAATCACTTCATTCAGCACCTGCATGGTTTCAATAAATTGTACACCGGCATTTTTGCTGTGCTCTTTCAGCGATACATAGCAGATCACCATCAGCCCTTTTTTAACCTTGGTATGGTCGAGCAAAGTCGCATACTGTTTTATCACGCCATTTGTTTCCATTCGCTTGATGCGCTCGTGTACAGGTGTGGTACTCAGGTGCACCTGGTCGCTGATTTCCTTTACCGTAATCCGAGCATTTTTTTGCAACAGTTGCAGTATTGCCAGGTCCTTATTGTCCAATGCAATCTGGCTGGTAGTTGAATCCTCTTTTTGTATCGCCTTAGCCATGGGTAAATGGTTGTTTGTCCTGTAAAATTATAGTTTTAATACACTTTATCCCAAAGTTTTACAAATGGGTAGAATATTATCCTGTGATTGTACATTTGTTGCTCAAAACAAAAAATATTATGTCAACTATCACACAACATTCCATCGATTTCAGCCTCAAAAACAAAGTGGCTGATATGAGCCTTGCAGCCTGGGGCCGTAAGGAGATACGTTTAGCCGAAGCCGAAATGCCTGGTTTAATGGCATTGAGAGCGGAGTACGGACCTTCACAGCCTTTGAAAGATGCCCGTATTGCCGGTTGTTTACACATGACTATTCAAACTGCCGTTTTAATTGAAACGCTGGTTGCACTTGGTGCGGAAGTAAAATGGAGTTCCTGCAATATTTTCTCTACACAAGACCAGGCCGCTGCAGCTATCGCCGCAACCGGTGTGGGTGTTTTTGCATGGAAAGGACAAACACAGGAAGAATCTGACTGGTGTATTGAACAGACTTTATTCTTTGGTGGCGCTGATCGTCCGCTGAATATGATTTTGGATGATGGTGGTGACCTTACCAATATGGTGTTTGATAAATATCCTGAACTGGTTTCCGGCATACGTGGTTTATCTGAAGAGACAACAACTGGTGTTCACCGCCTGTACGAAAGAATGGAAAAAGGTACTTTGCTGATGCCTGCGATCAATGTAAATGATTCTGTTACCAAATCTAAATTTGACAACAAATATGGTTGTAAAGAAAGTTTAGTTGATGCGATCCGTCGTGCTACTGATGTGATGATGGCTGGTAAGGTTGCAGTTGTAGGAAGTTATGGTGATGTAGGAAAGGGATCTGCAGCTTCATTGAAAGGCGCCGGTTGTCGTGTAATCGTTACCGAAATTGATCCTATCTGCGCCTTGCAGGCTGCAATGGACGGCTTTGAAGTAAAGCCAATGATTGAAGCAGTAAAAGAAGCGGATATCATTGTAACTGCTTCAGGTTGCCGCGACCTGATTACAGAAAAACATTTCCGCCTGATGAAGGATAAAGCCATTGTTTGTAACATTGGCCACTTTGATATCGAAATCGATATGGCCTGGTTAAACGCAAACTATGGCGATTCCAAAAACACCATCAAGCCACAGGTTGATTTGTACACCATTGAAGGTAAAGATGTAATCATCCTGGCTGAAGGCCGTTTAGTAAATTTGGGTTGTGCTACAGGCCATCCGTCATTCGTGATGAGTGCCTCTTTCACCAACCAAACGCTGGCACAGCTTGAGTTGTGGACCAACACCGATCAATACGAAAACAAAGTGTACGTATTGCCAAAGGTTTTGGATGAAAAAGTTGCCCGCTTACACCTTGCCAAAATCGGCGTGGTATTAGACGAGTTAACAGCAGAGCAAAGCGATTATTTGGGAATACCAA
Source organism: Chitinophagales bacterium (assembly GCA_038213285.1). Taxonomy (GTDB): domain Bacteria; phylum Bacteroidota; class Bacteroidia; order Chitinophagales; family Chitinophagaceae; genus Ferruginibacter. The sequence continues at coordinate 586 of JBBQTL010000161.1, read as the reverse complement.
AAGATGGTCCGTTTAAAGTAGATCATTACCGTTACTAGTAATGCGCCGTTCTCCGCCGCAGCGGAGAGTTTTTCGGAGCTTTTAAAATATAGCCCACTTCTTTTTAGAAGTGGGTTTTTTATTTGGTGGCCGGCGGAAGTTTTTGATGGCGACTTCGTTGCGCAGCATGCCACGACGAGGAGCGTAGCGACGGAACTCGGGATCGCACTACTACGCCCCCGGTATTTCTTTTAGATACATTTCGACGAGGAGCGTAGCGACGGAATTCGGGATCGCACACTTGTGCGGCATATCGTTATTGAACAATTGACGTAGACATTTTTTTTCTTGTAGGATCCCAGCCTTGTGCGCACCAGGTGCAAAGCTCCAGCCCTTTGTCTCCCTTGTTACTACTAACTCTATCATTAGGAACTCTTGTTTACTTACAGAGTCCATCATATAGCTTTCCAGTTGTTGGTGTAGCCAACCCTTCGTTCCTTCTGCACGAACACACAACAACGGCGGGCAGTGGTCTTCGGAATATTAAGGAAGGCTTACAACTGTCGAAACATGCTATAAGCTTTATTGCTTCTAACCCACCAGGCGC
>JBBQTL010000160.1:0-13646 GCA_038213285.1 Chitinophagales bacterium | reverse complement strand
CGGTGCATTTACCAATTCAGCCAATTTATTTATTTCACCCATCCGCATTGCAACCGGTGCATTGGTTAGTAAAAGTTCCGCTCCTTCTTCATGGCATTTAATGGCGGTTTTCCATGCAATAGATTTTTCATCTAATGCACCAAATATGATTCCCTTCTTTCCTTTCAATAAATTATATGGCATGTTTAATTGTTTTGAGTGGTAAAAATAGCATTCTTATTTTTTAAAGAAAAAATTGTTGAAATAAATTATAACAAAGCCGGTAAGAAATATGACTATAAAAACAAGACCAATACTTAACAGCAGGAACAATAATAATTGTGAAAGTGACTTGCGGGGATTGATGGTGGCTTTTAAATATTTTTGTAACTGATAAGCGGAGGCCATTGAAGCAATTATCCACAAGAGAAGGAGCAACTTTTTAAACAAGAAAATTGATTGTTTTGATTTGATTTAAATTTATCGTACAAAAACAATGAATGAGCGAACCGCAAACTTTGAACCAGCGAACATAAAACTCTCCCATTCAACCATCAACCTTCAACCATCAACCTCCACCAGTAACCATCAACCTTCAACCTCTAACTTTACACCTTCTCCACCATCTCCTTGGCATTCGCCAGGGCGGCGGCTGTCGGCTTTTCGCCACTTAGCATCTGGGCAATGGTGGTAATGCGCTCATCATTATTTAACAAACGGATGGATGTGGTAATTTTATCTCCCTGTGTTGCCTTATAAACAAAATAGTGTGCATTGGCCTTTGCGGCAATCTGGGGCTGGTGTGTAATGGATATCAACTGATGTGAGCGGGAAAGGTCTTTCATAATAACACCCACCTGCTTGGCAGCTTCACCACTGATGCCGGTATCAATTTCGTCAAAGATTAAAGTAGGCAAATGAAGTTTTCGGGCCACCAACGATTTTATACAGAGCATAATCCGGCTTAACTCTCCCCCGCTGGCAACTTTGCTCAATGCCTCAAAACGGCTACTCTTATTGGCATCTAACAAAAATGCTATGGCATCACTGCCATTCGCATTTAGTGTTTCTTCCTTTACGGCTACTTTTATTTGAGCATTGGGCATCCCTACCTGTGTAAGCAGGCTATTCACCTTATCGGTAAAGGGTACCAACGTTTTATGCCTGTTGGTTGAAATTACACCTGCTAATTCATTGCAACGATGCAATAAGTCCTTAACTTCTTTATCCTTCTTTTCAATTGCTTCACTGATGTTTAAAATTTCATTCAGTTTTAATTCGAGTGAATCTTTTATGGCCAATAATTCAATGGTGGTATTAACAGCATGCTTCTTTAATAATCGGTAACCAGCCGAAAGTTTATCATTTATTACCTGAATTCTTTCAGGGTCGTAATGTACACCTGTGTCTATTCGTTCCAGTTCATCCCCTATATCCTGCAATTCTACCTGGGCACTTCGCAACCGCTGGTTGAGTTCTGCAATAGCCGGATGATATTCTTCTAATGAATGCAACTTATTATTCAGGGATTTTAATTGTTGTACTATGGGCAATTCGCTATCCTTTAATTCGAAATAAATGGTCCCCAGTTGTTGTTTTATATTTTCTGCATTACTCAACAACTTAAGCTCGGTATCCAGTTCTTCCAATTCATTTTCTTTAAAGCCAGCTTCCTCCATTTCATCAAACAGAAACTGGTTATAGTCCAATGCAGCATTGGCTGTTTGCTGTTCTAACTGCAGGCTGGCAAGTTCCTTTTTAGTTTTCGTATAGGCATTGAATAACGTCCTGTATTCCTGTAGCAGATCGCCATTACCTGCCAGGGCATCCACTACTTCCCGCTGAAAGTCATTGTCACCCAATTCAAGCGTATCAAACTGCTGGTGCAGATCTACCAGCAATGAACTGAGTTCTTTTAATTGATTTAAATTAACAGGCGTATCATTAATAAATGCCCTTGATTTACCATTTACGGCAATCTCTCTTCTTACTACCAGTTCCTCCTCCAGGTCCAGCTCATTCGCTTTTAAAAACCCTTTTACCTGTTTATTTTCTTTTGTTTTGAAGTAGCCTTCTACCACACATTTTTTTTCTTTGTTCATTAAAGTATTGCTTTCAGCCCGCTCTCCCAATATGAGGCTGAGAGCTCCCATTAAAATACTTTTTCCGGCCCCTGTTTCGCCGGTGATGATATTAAGATTAGATGAAAAATCAATAGCAATTTCATCAATGATTGCGTAATTCTGTATCTGTAGTTTTTGAAGCATATAAGTTGGCAAATTAGTTGATTTTTGCCACTGACTGTACAGATTGTTGGAGTTAAATTTTAGTTGGGATCTATTTATTTAAATGCGGTGATACCAAGCTGATTTATCTTTTATATTCCCGTCAAATGGAGACTGTCAGACCCGGGCATAAAAAAAGCACTTCATAATTGAAGTGCTTTTAAACTATTTTACTTTAATTCGATTAATAACTATTCCCCCTCTTTCACCATAACCATCCGACTATCGGATCACCCTTTACAATTCTTATTTAATTTCAATACTGTCATTCAAATCGGTATCCACCAAAATACGTCCGCAGTTTTCGCAAACGATTACTTTTTTACGCAGCTTTATTTCGCTTTGCTTTTGAGGTGGAATCGCATGAAAACAGCCACCACAGCTATCTCTCTCTACCGGAACTACTGCTAATCCATTGCGGTAATTTTTACGGATACGATCGTAGCTTAAAATCAAACGCTCGTCTACATGGCCTCTTGCCTCTTCTGCCAGCTTATTGTATTGTTTTTCTTCCTTTTCAGTTTCATTGATAATTTTCTCCAGTTCGCCCTTTTTGCCCTGCAGGTTATTTTCTTTAACTGATACCGCTTTTTTTGCGGATTCTAATTGCCTTGCTTTTTCACCGATTTCCTCGGTAGCATCTTTAATATGCTTTTCGCACAATTTAACTTCCAGAGTTTGCATTTCAATCTCTTTATTGATTGCTTCAAACTCCCGGTTATTTTTTACATTGTCACTTTGCTTTTCGTATTTTTTTACAAGCGCTTCAGCCTCTTTAATGGCTTCCTTCTTCTGGTTGATAAATTCCTGCATTCCATTAATCTCTTCTTCCACACGGGTTTGACGTGCATGCAAACCTTCAATTTCGTCCTCTAAGTCTTTCACTTCGATCGGTAATTCACCTTTCAGAATTTGAATTTCATCCAGCTTGCAATCTACTTTTTGTAAATTTACCAGTGCTGTTAACTTTTCTTCAACTGAGAAATCTTTTACTGCGGCCATATATTTGTTTGAAATTTTTGTTTTTTGTTTATTTTTTTTGGATACCAGCATCCTTTACAAAATCAACATTGTTGTGTTATTTTAAACCCGGCTTTTTAATATCCACTTGTGCTGTATCCCAATTTTGAGCCAATTAAATTTGCTATTCTTTAGCTGCCTTTATGTCCTTTTATGGGTTGAGGGCTCTTATAAAATAGTTGACTGGATTGGTTTTTACATCAGTTTTTTGGACTGCAAATGTAGGGAATTTTTCACTCAAAATATCAAATAACAAGTCAATCGTAAACTGCTCACTTTCATAATGACCTATATCGGCAATTACCAGTTTACTATTGGCATCAAAAAAATCGTGGTACTTCACATCACCTGTTACAAATACGTCAGCCCCGGAAGCAATGGCAGCGCCAGTTAAAAAACTACCGGCCCCGCCACATAGCGCCACCTTCCGCACCATTTTACCTTTTAATGGAGTATGCCTGATTACTTCCAGGTGAAAGATGGTTGATAAAGATTGTAAAAAATCGGTTTCACTTACCGGGGATTCCAATTCACCAACTATCCCACTGCCAATCCCCTGGTGAAGATTTTCCAATGTACTGATATCATAAGCTACTTCTTCGTATGGATGAGCTTTTAAAAGTGCATTATAAATATTCTGCTCCAGCCAGGAAGGAAAAACCAGTTCAATTCTTATTTCATTTTCAGTATGCCTTATGCCGGGTGTACCTGCAAAAGGATCGGTGCCCTCCCCTCCCCTGAATGTACCTTCTCCGGAGGTATTAAAACTGCATTCACTATAATTCCCTATATGTCCTCCACCCGCTTCAAAAATGGCTGACCTTACCTGTTCCGCCTGTTGAGTTGGTACGTAGGTCACTAGTTTTTTAACCACACTTTTTTTAGGTTGCAGTACCTGCCGGTTGATTAACCCCATTAAATTCGCCATTTTTCCATTTACTCCTTTTATTACATTATCAAGGTTAGTGTGAATGGCGTAAATAGCGATATCATTTTTAATAGCTGATATTATGGACTTCTCCACGTAATTGCTGCCGGTAATCTTTTTTAAACCTCCAAAAATGATGGGGTGATGGGCAACAATGAGGTTACATTTTTTTTCAATCGCTTCCTGTACCACTTCTTCGGTAGCATCCAATGAAGTAATGATGCCAGTACAATTCCATCCGCCGTTCCCTATAATCAAACCTGCATTGTCGTAATTTTCCTGTAAACTTGCCGGAGCAATCGTTTCCAGGAAATGGATAATATCTTGTATTTTCATTTGTAAAAAATTAATAGGATGAGTTCAGCAGCATTGTATACCGAGTATAAAACAAAGATGCAAAAAATAGCCGATGTAAAATACGCTTCCGCCGTTTTGCAATGGGACCAGGAAACCTACCTGCCCGCAAAAGGTAATGATTTCAGGGGAAGACAGATGGCTACGCTGAATGAAATTGCCCATCAGCAATTTACAGAAGAGAAAACCGGCAGTTTGTTGATTGAGTTAAATGCCAAAGATGATTTATCAGCCACCGAAAAAAGAAATGTACAATTAAGCCTGGAAGATTACAACCGAAATATAAAGCTGAGCAGTGAATTTGTAAGGCGAATGAGTGAAGCAGTGAACAAATCCTATCATGCATGGGCAAAGGCCCGGACTGAAAATTCATTTGCCACTTTTCAACAACCATTGAACGAACTGATTGAATTAAAGAAGCAGGAAGCGGATATGCTTGGCTACGGGCAACATCCATACAATGCCTTAATGAATGACTATGATAAAGGATTGACTATTGACATAGTTGACGAGGTATTCAAAGATTTAAAACCACAACTCTCCAATTTACTGGATTCAATAAAAAATAAACCACCCGTGGATAACTCTTTTTTACATCAACATTTTAATAAAGATGATCAATGGAAGTTTGGGATGGAAGTTTTAAAAAGAATGAATTTTGATTTTGAAGCGGGCAGGCAGGATATCAGTCTTCATCCGTTCACTATCAATTTCAGCAGTATGGATGTAAGGGTGACTACCCGGATAGATGACCACGATTTTGGCAATATGACCTGGAGCTGTATTCATGAAGGGGGGCATGCGCTCTATGAACAGGGATTGCCGGCAGAACAGTATGGCCTGCCACTGAGTGAATACTGTAGTTTAAGTATTCATGAAAGCCAGAGCCGCCTTTGGGAAAACTGCATTGGCAGGGGACTTCCATTTTGGCAACACAATTTTAAATTGCTAAAACCGTTGTTTCCAAAGCAACTGAACAATTTAACAACTGAACAGTTTTACAGGGGAATTAACAAGGTTCAGCCATCTTTTATCAGGACAGAAGCAGATGAATTAACGTATCATTTTCACGTAATGATCCGGTACGAAATAGAGAAAATGTTGATTGATGGTAGTTTGGCTGCTAAAGATATTCCGGCATATTGGAATGAGAAATATCGGGATTACCTGGATATTAAAGTGCCGGATGACAACAATGGCTGTTTGCAGGATATCCATTGGAGCCATGGAAGTTTTGGTTATTTTGCTACCTATAGCCTTGGAAGTATGTATGCAGCGCAATTATATGCAGCAATTGAAATGGAAAATCAGTCCATTGAAAAAGAGTTAGCAGAAGGAAATAATGATTTTGTACAAAAATGGTTGAAAGACAATGTCTATCAATGGGGGCGTTATTATTCATCAGGCGATTTATGCAAAAAAGCAACCGGGGAAACGTTGCAATCAAAATATTTTATCAGTTATGCCACTAAAAAATTCAATCATATCTATTCGTCATAAAATTAATATTATGTCAGCATTTTTGTATAAAGGAAGATTGGTTGTTGCCATTGCATGCGCTTTTTTATTATTACTATCAGGGAGCTGTAAAAAGCTGGCCGCAGCAGCAGGCTCCCAAACTGCACTGGAATCGCTGTTTGAAGAAAATATTCTAAATAGAAATTTTATTGTTCACCTGGCGACCGACAACGGCACTGACCTAACCAGCCAGTTTGCGGGTTATAATTTTATATTAACCAAAACTACCTCTTATTACAACGGGCCAATAACCGGAACAAAGGCCGGCGTCACTTACACCGGCACATGGGGATGTAATGATGATTTCAGTAAATTAACTATTAGCCTTACAAGCCCCAGCGCACCACCCGAATTTAATTTTATAAACCGGTCCTGGAGATTTGCAAAAAAGGCATTCCCAATTATGGAACTGGCACCCTGGGGCACTACTGAACCCAAAGTTTTACACATGAAGAGGCTTTGAAAAGGTATATGAAATTTTCGCTTTTTATTCACATCTGCACAATTTATCAGGCTATATGGAGTTAGGGTATTGTTGTATATAAGACATTACATACAACAATAAATAAAGACAAAATCTCCCCTCCTATGATAAGCAGCTTTGCAACCAAGGCCTACTGTCTTCTATTACTCACAGTACTCAGCTTTACAGTAAAAGCCCAACTGAGCGCCGACTTTAAAACTTCAACTGTAACTGGCTGTGCCCCATTACTCGTTAGTTTTAGCGATCAGTCTACCGGGAATCCAACCCAGTGGAAATGGGATCTTGGAAACGGAACCATCTCATTCCTTCAAAATCCTTCGGTAAGTTATTTTAATCCTGGTTTGTATACCATCAAACTGGTGGTGAAAAATGCCGGCAACGCTGATTCTGTTACCAAAACACAGCTTATCAATGTGGTAGCTAAACCTATAGTACAATTTACAGCGAATAATACAACCGGTTGCTTTCCATTACCGGTGCAATTCACCGATCAAAGTACAAGTGGCTCCGACACCATTGTTACCTGGCAATGGGACTTTGGGGATGGATTTTCCTCGGGTGAGCAAAATCCACAACACACTTACAATACTGCCGGCAACTATAATGTAACTTTAAGGGTAATCAATAATAAGGGTTGCCTGAATACTTTTTCAAAAAGTAAATATATAAAAATTGATGCCGGCGTAAAAGCGGATTTTAGTAACAATAGCCCAAATGTATGCAGCGCACCGGTTACCATCAATTTCAAAAATCTCACTACCGGAACCGGGGTACTCACCTACGAATGGATATTTGGAGATGGCAGCACTTCTTCAGCAACGACCCCTTCCCACGTATACAACACACCGGGAACTTATACGGTACAATTAGTTGTAACAAATGCAAGCGGATGTAAAGACACCATCACCAAACCAAATGCGTTTACTGTGGGCAATGTTTTTCCGGCATTTACAACGAGTGATTCGGTTTGTATAGGCTCAGCACTCATTTTCAGCAATGGCTCCAGTCCTGCGCCCTCCTCAGTAAACTGGAATTTCGGTGATGGAACTGTCTCCAATAAATTTAACCCGGCAAAAATTTATATGAATGCCGGAACCTATCAAATTAAAATGGTAGCCAATTTCGGAAGTTGTCTCGACTCAGCTTTTAAAACCGTTACCGTATTGCCCAAACCAAAAGCCGCTTTTCAAGCTGATGACAGCACAAACTGCAGTATCCCCTTTACAGTTAATTTCACCAACCAGGCTGTAAATGCAACCTCGTACCAATGGAATTTTGGGGATAACACCACTTCCGCTTTACCCAATCCTTTACATACTTACATCAGTTATGGCAATTATACGGTGCAATTGGTAGTTACCAGTACAAACGGATGTACCGATACGGTAAGAAAGACCGCTTATATCAAAGTAATAAAACCTAAAATAGCTTTTACAAATTTACCAGACAGTGGCTGTGTACCTTTTACTAAAAGATTTACGTCCACCATCACATCCCTCGATCCGGTTACTGGCTATCTATGGGATTTTGGCGATGGCGCCACTTCAACAAATGCTGCACCTACCCACACTTATACCACCCCCGGAACATTTGCAGTTAAATTAATAATTGCTACTGCCGGCGGATGTGCAGATACAGCCATCAAGGCAAAGGCTATTGTAACAACCAGCCCTCCGGAGGCTATCTTCAGCGCCACGCCAAGAGATGCATGTGCCAAAACGAAAATTCAGTTTAAGGATGAAAGTACAGGTAATGCTACAAAATGGTTATGGACATTCGGGGATGGTTTAACTTCTATCCAACAAAATCCACAACATATTTATGGAGATACCGGCTATTATGATATTCAACTGATTGTATGGAACAGTGGTTGTTCGGATACAGTGAAATACAAGGATTACATTCATATCAAACCACCGATTGCCCGGTTTATAATGTCATTCAATTGTAGTAAACCGTTGGAAAGAATATTTACCGATCAGTCAATTGGAGCAGATGAATGGAACTGGAATTTTGGTGATGGTACTATTTCTACCCTGGCAAGTCCTGTCCACAATTACACCGTGCCCGGTTCGTATATTGTAACGCTGACGGTGAGTAACCGTTCTACAGGCTGCGACTATATATCCACTCAACCCATCCAGATAGTAAATGTAAAATCTGCTTTCTTTGCCTCCGATACGATCATTTGCAAGGGAACCAATATCATATTTAACAGCAGCCTTAGTTTGGCGGAGGTGAAATCATTCGACTGGGATTTTGGCGACGGCACTTCATTTACTTCTACCACTGCCAATACAGCAACACATTTATATACCAAATCCGGCGACTTCACCGTTCGCATGATCATTACCGATATATTGGGTTGCAAAGACACGTTGACAAAAATCAATTATATCAGGATAGATGGCCCTACAGCCACATTCACCCCATCCGTACCAGGTACTTGTTTAAACAGTACCGTAACCTTTAATGATGCATCCTTAGGCGATGGTACACATGCCATACAAAGCTGGTCATGGAACTACGGGGATGGCGCCACTGAAATTTTATCAGCGCCACCGTTTCAGCATAACTACACTACGCCTGGCGCCTACGTTGTAACATTAAAAGTAACCGATAGTAAAGGATGTACAGACAGTGCGAATATAGCTGCTGCGTTGATTATATCGAAACCCCTGGCAAATTTCATTTCGCCTGATACACTCTCCTGCCCTTCCAAACAGGTAAGTTTTATCAATCAATCTACCGGGCCGGCACTTACTTATCTATGGGATTTTGGCGATGGTGCAAGTTCTGCTCTAGCCGATCCCGTGCATAGTTATACCAGCGATGGCATTTATTCAATAAAACTTTTTATTAAAGATCAATATGGTTGTACAGATTCTGTAAACAAGCCGGCATTGATTTCAATCAAAACACCTTTTGCCAGCTTTACAATGAGCGATTCATTTAGTACCTGCCCGCCTTTAATTGTACAGTTTACCAATAGTTCCGTTAATGCAGTTGCCCAAAACTGGGATTTTGGTGATGGCACCGCTGCTTCCATTGTCAACCCCTCTCATTTTTATAATTTGGCAGGCACTTTTACCGTAACCCTTACTGTAAAAGGTGCAGGAGGATGCACCGATGTAATGCGGAAAGACATTGTAGTTGATGGGCCAAAGGGTACTTTTACCTACGATCCCAAAACAGGATGCGATCCCCTTCAAATAAACTTTGTGGCAAGTACCCGTGATCGCATTTCATTTATCTGGGATTTTAATGATGGAGCTACTGCCGCTACTACGGATTCAATTATTTCGCATACCTACCTCAACCCCGGTACATACCTTCCTAAAATGATTTTGTTTGATGCAAACGGGTGCCAGGTTCCTATTACGGGAAAGGATACCATCACCGTAAATGGTATAACCGCTAAATTTAGTTTTTCAGATAAGCCGGTTTGTGACAATGGCACCGTTTCGTTTTTTGATTCAACAATCAGCAATGATGTTATTACCAGTTACAACTGGTCGTTGGGTGATGGCCTTACTTCATCTCTTCGAAACCCGCAACACCAGTATAGTTCAACGGGCATATTCTATCCTAAACTTACGGTTACTACATTGAATGGTTGTGTGGATTCAATACTTTCAGCTATACCGGTTAAAGTTGTTGCGTCACCACAAATTAATATGAACAGCACATCAAATGGATGTACTCCACTGGCGGTCACCTTTAATGGATTGATTGCAGTGCCTGATACCTCCGTATTAAAATGGAACTGGAATTTTGGAAATGGTAATACATCCACACTACAAAACCCGGCTATTCAAAACTACACTATAGCAGGTGCATATAACACAATTGTTATTGCCACCAATAGCAGTGGCTGTAGCGATACGGCAAATAAAATCATAGACGCCTATATCATACCCACCGTGAATGCAGGACAGGATACCACGATTTGTAGCCTTAAAGGAATTACATTACAGGCTACAGGTGCAGCAACCTACACCTGGAGCCCTTCAAACGGCTTAAGCTGCACCAATTGCGCAAGCCCGGTAGCTACTCCAGATTCATCAAGAAAATATGTGGTAAGGGGCACCAGCCTGCAGGGATGCAGTTCCACCGACACCGTATTGGTTAAAGTGCAGTATCCTTTTAAAATAAAATACAGCAATGCCGATACCTTGTGCAAGGGACAGACAGTAACCCTTTTTGCAAGCGGAGCAGACAGGTTTCAATGGTCGCCTGCGGCAACGTTAAATAACCCCAGTATCGCATTGCCCATCGGAAATCCCGATACTACCACTACTTACCGGGTAATTGGAACTGACAAACTGGGTTGTTTTAAAGATACCGGCTATGTGCCCGTAAAAGTGTACCCTGTACCAACTGTAAATGCTGGCACCGACAAAACAATTAACGTTGGACAAACACTTGACCTGGTACCGGTAATTTCAGCAGATGTTACCGAGGTAATCTGGTCACCTACGGGCAGTGTGTTCAGAAATATTTATCCCGCCATATCCATCAAACCCAATCAGAATACAGAATATACCGTAGCAGTAAAAAACAAAGGGGGCTGTTTGGCAAAAGATATGGTAACGGTATTTGTACTATGCGATGGGGCCAATGTATTTATCCCCAACACATTCTCACCCAACGGAGATGGTGCCAATGATATCTTTTATCCCAGAGGAAATGGTTTGCTTAAAATCAAATCGCTTCGCCTGTTCAATCGCTGGGGTGAAATGATATTTGAAAAAAGCAGTTTTAATGCAAATGATCCGGCTTTTGGATGGGATGGAACCTATAAAGGAGTAAAATTGGGATCAGATGTATTTGTTTATATGATAGATATTATTTGCGATAACTATAGCATATTACCCTATAAAGGAAATGTAGCGTTGATACGATAAGCATTTTGTTTTTATTAATTATAACGAAGCCGGCTGGGGAGCCGGCTTTTGTTTTTCTCCATGCCACTGAAGAATAATGATTGTTTATTTCTAACCAATGGGTATATTTCAATATTGGAATCCATTTCATTAATAACCAGCTCCTGATCAAAAACTTCCTGTTTTATTATCCGGTTTTTAAGCAGGTAGCCATTCCTTATGTAGCCGATTTTCTACGCTGATAAATTAAGGTGAAAGAAACCCGTTTTTGGTGAAATAATTATCAGGTACAGGCGTTTCATAAAAGAGGAAAATGACATCGCGGTTAAACTAAATCCAAACACATGAAAACCTATGTACACATTGTTTTGTGTTGCATAATTACGATCCTCTCCTTACCGGGATCTGCACAAGACATACATTTTTCTCAATTTTTTGAAGCACCGCTTTTACGCAATCCGGCATTGGCAGGACTTTTTTCCGGCGATCTGCGATTACAAACTGTTTATCGTACTCAATGGCAAAGTGTAACCGTGCCATATCAAACTACTTCTATCAATGGTGAATTTAAAGTGGCCGTAGGAAAAAGTGAGGATTTTGTAACTATTGGCGGACAAATATTATACGATAAAGCAGGAACAATTGCACTTACTTCAACCCACATTTTACCGACCCTCAACTATCACAAATCATTGAGCGCAGAAAAAAACATGTACCTGTCCTTAGGCTTCATGGGAGGCATGGTGCAACGCAGGTTTGATATGAGTAAAGTAACTACCAACAGTCAGTTTGATGGAACTACTTATAACGGCAATCTTTCAAACGGGGAAAACCTTACAGCACCATCTTATTCTTATTTTGACGGTACCGCCGGAATCAGTTTTAATACGCAAATGGGACTGGATCCGGAGAATAACTTTTTTGCAGGCATTGCCTATCATCATTTTAATAAAAATGCCAGGCACACATTTTATTCCAATGCCGCCGGCGAAATGACTCCAAAATGGGTTTATTCAGCAGGAGCTAAAATGGCAGCAACGGATAACTCGTATGTAACCATCCACGCAGACTATACAAGGCAAGGTGTATATACCGAATTAATAGCTGGTGCTATGCTGACTTATCGGTTGGATGAAGCAGAAAATCCAAGGTACTTCATACATGGCGGCGCATTTATGCGATGGAAGGATGCACTAATACCGGTTGCCAAGTTAGAAGTAAAACCCTTTGCAATTTCTGTGAGCTACGATGCCAATATATCTAAATTAAGTGGAGCAAGCAACGGAAGGGGTGGATTTGAAATGGGCTTGTCTTATCAAAAATATTTAAACCGTGATAATACCAGCAGGGATGCTGTAAGGTGTCCCCGCTTTTAAAAATATACATTCCAGCGGTTAACATTTGTGTGCTAACAAATTAAAAGTTTTTGTTTTTATGGATTGTTTGGATAACAGAAGAGCTCCTTTAACCGGGAGCTTTTTGTTATTTATTTAAATCACATTCGTTGGTTATGAATTACCCACCAAATATACTACGGCTAATTCATAGCCCTTTAATCCCAACCCACTGATAACCCCCACACTTTTCCCGGATACATGAGATAGTTTTCTAAAATCTTCCCTTCCGAAAATATTTGAAATATGTACTTCCACAACAGGTGTAGTAATTGCTGCGATTGCATCGCCCAATGCAACTGACGTATGCGTATATCCACCCGGGTTGATAACAATTCCATCATACAAAAAACCGACACGCTGTACTTCATTGATCAGCTCCCCCTCTACGTTACTTTGATAATAGTCAAATTCAATTGCAGGGAATTTACCTTTTAGCTCTTCGAAATAGGTTTCAAAAGATTGGTTACCGTAAATACCCGGCTCCCGCTTACCAAGGAGGTTTAGGTTTGGTCCGTTGATGATGGCTATTTTCATACCGCTATCCTTTAAAGAAGAGTTTTAGCTAAAAAAAACGTATAAATCGTCATTAAAAAATTCGTGCTACTTAATTCTTCGCATTTATCATCCCGATAAACTCATCAAACAAATACCTGCTGTCATGAGGTCCGGGTGTGGCTTCCGGATGATACTGAACGGAAAAAGCAGGTTTATTCTTAACCCGTATTCCTTCAATAGATTCATCATTTAAGTTCACATGCGTTATTTCAACATCAGCCGAAGCCCTTACTGCATCTG
>JBBQTL010000159.1:0-13802 GCA_038213285.1 Chitinophagales bacterium | reverse complement strand
GTGTATGCAAAAAAACGGTGCTATCCACTTTACTGGTATTGCCTACCCTCAATACATTTACACCCTGTGCGATTAACCCTTTGGCAATATTATCCACCGCAGTATTGCTGGGCGCCGATACCAGTATCTTTTCACCTGTTTTTATTAATTGAATGATGGCCTCAATAAGGGTAGTGGTTTTTCCTGTGCCGGGCGGGCCGTGTACAATGGTTATATTTTCATTTTGAGTGATGGCTGCTACCGCCTGTTGCTGGCTTTCATTGAGGTATTGATTTTTAAATTGCAGCGATGGAAATTGCTTGTCAGGCGATCTTATTTTTTTGGGTGTATCATTGTGTAGCTGCTCAAATAATTCGTACAATGGCTTGTTATTTTCCAATCCATTCAATACCGTCTTCATGATGGTGGTGGTGCGCTGATCGGGCGCCAGTTTAATACCCACCCCATCATCTTCAATCCAATCCGGAAAGTCGGGAGCAAATAACCTGAACTCACCGGCCCTGCCTTCTAAATTGATCAATACGCCTTTAACCGGTGGTTCACCGGCATAAAAACACTCAATAGCGGAGCCGTCTTTAAACTGGTTAGTTTCGGCCGGAAAATTTAAGCGAAAACTAATCTCGGGATAATCAGCATAGCCAAAATTTTTACGGGTAACTTTTATAGGATGCAACGCCAACCCCTCCGCCTTAAGCGATTTTAGCGTATGCTGCTGATCGAGGCTGTATCTTTTTACCTGCTCCTTTTCTTCCAGTTCTATGCATTGTAATAATTTTTTTATATGCGGATGGGTTTCAGACATTTTTTCTATGGGTGATGAATGATGAGTGATGAGTGATGAATGATGAATGATGAATGATGAGTGATGAGTAATGAATGAAGAGTGATGAATGATTAATAATGAACCGGCATATCAGTTACTTTTTGATATGATTCAGAAAAGTCACCAAAAACTGTTTTGGGCGCAATTTACGTTTAACCTGTCAATTGGCTGTAGGTTGTAAAGAGCGTTAATTAATCGGTTGATGGGTGCCCATAAAAGGGCACTGCAAAATTTTGTGGGGATTAGTTGGCCCACAGGGTTGCCAACCTTTAGATTACCTTAACTATTTACCGGTATCTCAACAAAGGTTGGCAACCCGGCGCTGACACATTTTGTTTTTACCAAAACACCTTTCTCCAAAAACTAACCCATTACCAGGATGCTCCTCATCTGTTTTTTAAACAATCCATCCAGTTTGTAGGTAGCGAGAAAAAAGGGGCCTATAGAACCTATTCCGCAGTAACATCCAATAATTCAAATTCTACTTATACAAATGATAACCAGATTACGGCGTACTTGTCAATGGATGAAAATCTGATTTATAAAGAAAGAACCGAGTTTTATTTAGCAGACAATTCCAATCATTTTTTTCCAGCTAAAAAATCCGTGTTTTATAGCATGTTTCCCCGGTACGAAAACCAGTTAAAGACGTTCATTAAAACGAACAAAATCAACTTCGACAAAACAGGCGACCTGCTACAGGTTATCTTGTATATCCATAGTCTGAATGCGGGATCAGCAACTTCATAATAAATATTATTAAAATTGCTGCCATTGTAATATTGAACTCGGAACGATCTTCGTTCCGCAAGAACATCCATCAATTCCGCAAGCCTGTAAATATAGGGTTACCGTAATCCTTCATCATCTCCTTGTGCTGCTTTTTTTTTGCGAAGAGACAAGGGAGTGGTATCTACCCAAATCTCCTTTATATATTCCAGGCACTCGGCTTTGGAACCCTGTTTTCCGGCGTCGTTCCATCCCAGCGCATTCTCCCTGTTGGCGGGCCAGATGCTGTACTGTTCTTCGTGATTTACAACCACTTTGTAGATCGTGTTGTCTTCTCTTTCGTCCATGATTAAACGTATTAAAAGGATAAATAATCAATGCAGTCAATTTTGGCTTTCAATAAAAACCGTGACTATCATAGCGGGTTATAGCAAGCTTTATTTTTCAAATAAAAGTAGAAAAAAAAATCAATAGCGGGAGGTAAAAAAAATGTTGGTGGATAAATGGCATATAAAAATGCATTTTTTATTTGGGATTTTATTTGCATGCATAACTGCTTATTGCAAAAGCCGGTACACCGTGATAACCACAATCATCACCAAAATAGATGTATAGATCGCATGGATATTATTTATTTGAAAAATCATCGTCCTCCCATAGTCCATCTGCACATCCATCACTGCCAGGTACTGCTTCGTTACCGCAAAGGTTGCATGAAGAACTTCTTCAATGGCTTTTGCTATATATTTTTGTTGATCCAATATCTTATGTTTGGTTCGCCATGATGTATTCCTGGAACGGGTAAATTTATGGTTGCTCCCGCGCTGAAGGAATGATAAATTGAAAATACAAAATAACACTTTAAAACCAAACGTTCCATGCCGGTTGCGGCCAAAGTTATTGTGTACTGATGCAAAGAGAAAGCCATTCGACACCCATGCAATTTCCTGCCTGTAAAGCATCATAACAGCACCTCGGCCCAGTCCCAAAAATAAAAAATGGGAACCTCCTCCAAAGAGATTCCCGTGTAAGATGGATAGTGGAAGTGCTTAGAGCGCTTTCAAGACCTGTATCCGGTCCCGGCGTAACTTCATGCCTTCGTTGGCGAGCTCCAGGAATTCGGTGGCTTTTTCGGGGTAATTATTTTTGATGGCGATTCTTACCGCAGCTTCGTTGCCATTCATGATGGTAAATGCGGAAGCTTTTTTTGAGGTAACGCCTTTGGCCTTGCTTTGCGCAATGGCATTTTCCACGAGTTGGTTTTTTAGATAAAAAATGATGAATATCATTCCGTGAAATGATGTAAGAATTGGGTGGGGTGAATTTGGGTAGATGTAGCTTTCCCGCTTCGAAAAAACAGAACGGAATTTTAACGCACCCAACCCCAAAGTGGTTTAATATGAATAGCCGTGGGTGCAACCCATGGTAAATCAAGGCGGTCAAACAAAACCCGGGATAGGGTTCAATTTCGGCTCCATAGAAATTGTAAATATGTTTTTGTATTTTCTTAGACCGGCATAAAAAACCCGGTTGTACCCCAATGGTATCCACCATGACAGGTCAATATTGAATACCTGTTAATCAATCCGCATTTTATAAAACGACCGCCATACAAAGATCAACGCCACTGCCATGAAAACCAATCCAACATAGGGCGCATATTCCCTGAAACCTTTTGATATGGATATTTCCATCGCCAATAAACCAAACAGCGTAGTGAACTTAATGATTGGATTCAACGCAACGGAGGATGTATCTTTAAACGGGTCACCCACTGTATCACCTACCACGGTGGCATCATGCAACGGAGTGCCTTTTTCTTTCAGATCAACTTCCACAATTTTTTTTGCATTATCCCACGCACCACCGGCGTTGGCCATAAAAACAGCCTGGAACAACCCGAACACCGCAATGGCCAGTAAATAACTTACAAATAATGACACCGCATTTTCACCGCCTACGCTGGAGGGAGATGATAAAAATGCGATTGCAAGTGCAAAACAAAAAACTGCCACAAAAATATTGAACATCCCTTTTTGTGCATATTGCGTACAAATTTTTACTACTTCTTTCGACATTTGCAGGTCTGCTTTTTTAGGCGCATCCGGATCAAGGTTGATATGATCTTTAATATACTTCACCGCCCTGTATGCCCCCGTGGTTACCGCCTGCAGGGATGCACCGGTAAACCAATAGATAACGGCTCCACCTAAAATAACCCCCAGGATGGTGTATGGATTCAGGAGGTTTAATATTTTTTCAGGTTCGATGTTAAGGGTAGTTTTAATCATCAGTATTAATGAAAAAATCATGGTGGTGGCACCGGCCACTGCGGTACCAATCAGTACAGGTTTGGCTGTTGCTTTAAAAGTATTCCCTGCTTCATCATTTTTTTCGAGGTAATATTTTGCTTTTTCCCAATTGGGTGTAAATCCAAAATCCTTTTCAATTTCTGCATCGATGTTGGGTATTTCTTCAATTAACGATAACTCATAAATGGATTGTGCGTTGTCCGTAACCGGGCCATAGCTGTCTACTGCAATAGTTACCGGCCCCATCCCCAACATACCAAATGCAACCAGGCCAAAGGCGAAAATGGAGGGATACACCATTATATCATGCAGCCCTAAAGTGCTGATAAAATAGGCACAAAACATCAGTACGAAGAAGACCAGGCCTTTCCAGAAAGCAGAAAAATTACCGGCTACTAACCCCGATAACAAAACCAATGAAGCACCGCCTTCCCTACCGGCCCTTACAATTTCATTTACATGTATTGATTTGGGCGAGGTTAATATTTTGGTGAACTCCGGAATCAATGCCGCCCCGATTGTTCCGCAACTAATAATACTGGACAATATCCACCACATACTGGTATTGCCGTTTAAATCGGGGATCAATACCCTGCTAATAATAAAAGTAACGATGATGGAAAGGATGGAAGTGATCCAGATTAGATTGGTGAGCGGCCTTTCAAAATCGATGTCTTCTTTTTTACTGTATAATGTATTGCTGATAAAATTATTGATCCAGAAAGAAAAAACAGACGTAATCACCATCAGTATCCGCATTACAAATAACCATACCAGTAATTCAGTTTGTATACCAGCACCGGTAACCGCTAAAAGGATGAATGTAATTAATGCAACACCGGTAACACCATAGGTTTCAAAACCATCTGCAGTAGGCCCCACCGAGTCGCCTGCATTGTCACCGGTACAATCTGCTATAACCCCGGGATTGCGAGGATCATCTTCACCAATTTTAAAAACCACTTTCATCAGGTCGGAGCCAATATCTGCAATTTTTGTGAAGATGCCGCCGGCAATTCTTAACACCGAAGCGCCTAATGATTCACCAATAGCGAAGCCGATAAAACAGGCACCTGCCAGGTTGCCCGGCATTAACAACAATATTACCAACATCAGCAGCAACTCCACACAAATTAGCACCACGCCGATACTCATTCCAGAGTTTAAAGGGATTCTTAACAGGTTGAGTGGCTTTTTTTGTAAGGAGGCAAAGGCCATCCGGGCGTTGGCAAGGGTATTCATCCGGATACCAAAAGCCGCAACAGCATAAGAGCCCAGCACGCCGATGATTGTCCAGGTTATAATTAGAAGTACACCGCCAGCGCCAAAAAGCGCATTGCCTTCATGATCCTTGGCCAGTAAACCAAAATAACCGGTTACCACGGTGCCGATAAAAACAAACAGGATGGCAAGCAATTTACCTTGCTGTTTTAAATAGGTGCGGCAGGTTTGAAAAATAATTTCAGCAATGTCGAGCATGCTCTTATGCGCAGGTAGTTTTCTTATTTTCAGGTAATGGTATAATCCAAAGGCAAGGCCCAACAACGTAACTAAAAATCCCCAATACAAGGTCGGGTTGGAATGAATGGCATCGGGTATCTTTAAATCGGCTTCGCCGGCATAAACAAAAAATGGAGTTACCAGGCTCAGCAGCCAAATACCTGTCTTTTTCATGATATGTAGATTTTGAAATTCATATAAAAAGCAGAAAGGATATAGAACGACTCATGTAGCTATTTTGCATTGATCAGAAGAAATACGGATGCAAAATTAATTCAGAATGGAGGGCAGTGCTTTAAAAAACGACTGATTGATATCAAGGTAGCGTGAGATTGAAATCATTATTTTATTGGGTATTCCAGGTTTGGGTCCAGGTACAGGTATCGGGAACGGGATAATAAGTAAGCCGTCTCTGTGTTTGTGCCAACAACCGCGGTTGGATTCTCCCCAATCTTAGTTTTTACCGCCAACTCTTTTGTAAATTCAAAACATCTTTTAACTGTTAAGCTACAGGTGTTGGTCTGGGACACAACGGCGACTTGCAGGGAAAGGATGCTTCCTTAGAATGGAAAAATGCGGCTTAACTGAAATAAGCAGCCATTGCTAAAATGAAATCAACTTAATTATTATCACCACCCAATCCCATAATCTTCCCCGTTATTGGAACTGCCACCCCAGAATGAGCCATGTTTCCAATCAAAATAAATGGCATTAATTGGCCCGCTGGTGCGTTCGCCAAAGCTAAGGGTGTAACCCATTTTTATTAGCTCGTTGCGAATACTTTCTGGTGTTTTATTGCCTAATAAAAGATTGCCTGGCTTTGGCAAACGATCTGTAATTTTTGATCCGCCGAGGGAAAGCCACAACTGGTTGCTGTTGATATTCGGCGCTTCGCATGCCTGTTGTACCGTCATGTTAAATTCTACCATGTTTAAAAAAAACTGCAACAGGTTTTGATCCTGCGTATCGCCGCCCTGAACAGCAAAAGATAAAAACGGTTTGCCATCTTTTAATGCAAGGGTTGGGGTAAGCGTTACCCTTGGCCGCTTGCCCGGTGCTACCACATTAAAGGGATTGATAGCACTATCCAGCACAAAGCTTTGCATGCGCTGGCTCATCCCAATGCCGGTGTTGCCTGCAATACAGGCAGGCAGCCATCCACCGCTTGGTGTAATGGACACTACCCATCCTTCTTTATCGGCTGCCTCTACGGAAGTAGTGCCCCGCCATAAACGATCCTTGTAGGCGGCCCCCTCCAAACCTCCCCCGGGAGAGGGGGCTTCGCTGCCCCACAATACGGGCTCTGAAAATACCTGGTTTCCATTATTGTATTGATCGTTATTGTTTAGTGCATTTTGATCGTGCTTTGGGATGGCACTGCCTTCTTTATTAACCGTATCAGTGAAGGCTGCATGCTGTTTTAATAATGTCGCCCATGGGTTTTGTTTTCCTTCAAAAGGATAGGGATCACCGGGAGCAATCTCCGCATCATTTTTATCCTTCCTTATCTGAGATGCCCGCTGTTTTGCATAGTCTTTACTAAGCAATCCTTTTATCGGCTCTGCCGGTGGAAAATTGGGATCACCATAGTAAAAATCCCGGTCGGCAAAAGCCATGTTCATGGTTTGATAAAGGGTGTGAATATATTGGGTGCTATTGTAGCCCATCTTTCTAAGATCAAAATTTTCGAGGATGTTCAAAGATTGGAGCAGCATCGGGCCCTGTGTCCATTGCTGTAATTTATAAACATCAATGCCCTTATAATTTACCTGCATGGGTGCTTCTTCCACGGGCTTCCAATTGGCGAGGTCCTGCATGGTGATCAATCCTCCCTGTTCTTTAACACCTCTTACAAATTCGGTTGCAATATCACCTTTATAAAAGCGATCACAAGCTGCCATGATGGATTCCTTTCTACTCTTGTGTTGCTTCAATGCTTTTTGTTCGGCTGCCACCATTTTTGTAAGCGTTGCCAGCAAGTCTTTTTGTACGAAGATTTCACCTGCCTCCGGTGCTTCTCTTTTTTCACCACTGTGTGGCAACAATACTTTTTTACTGTATGGCCATTGTTTTATCAGGTCCCTCCCTCTTTCCATACTATTGGCGGTTTGTGCATCAATGGGATAACCTGCTGCCAGTTGCATGGCAGGCGCCAATACTTCTTTCAAACTCATGGTACCATATTGTGCAAGCATATAACAGAGTCCGCCGGCTGTGCCGGGTGTAGTAGCAGCAAGGGGTCCGTATTCCGGTGGAAAATTGTATCCTTTTCTCTTAAAAAAATCAGCGGTTGCACCGGTTGGTGCCACGCCCATTGCATTGATGGCGATTACCTTTTTAGTGATTGGATTGTAAATCAGCGCTTGTGTTTCACCACCCCAGCTCAATACATCCCACATGGTACAGGTAGCGGCAAGCATGGCGCATGCAGCATCTACCGCATTGCCACCTTTTTGAAATGTCATGCTGCCTGCCGTAGCAGCTAATGGCTTACCGGTAATGGCCATCCAGTTTTTTCCATGAAGCGGTGGCTTTTGGGTGGGTTGTGCGAAAAGGGTAAATGGCAATTGAATGGCGAATAGTATCGCCAGTAAGCAGTTTCTCATACTTATTTTTTTTAAAGGTAGGCAAAGATGATTTATGTCAAAGCGCTTGTTCTTTGGCGGGTGCGTTTCAAAATTGTCGCAGCGCCAGGTGGTTGGTGACACCAACCACGGCCCAGCCTCGGTCGGTGTCCACCGACCGAAAACGGGAGCGACAATTATATATACACATTTGCTAGGTGACTGATAGCCAATCGAATGAAATTTTGAACTTTCAGAGTCATGCTCCCCTCTCCTTGGAAGAGGGGTTGGGGGTGAGGTCAAAAGGGCGGCGAAATAAGCGAATGTTTATAACCTTTGAAAGTCCCTTTTAAAAAAAGTATAAACTGCTTTTGTTGCGCCCAGAGCAGGATGATCCGATAGCGGATTTGAAATGCACCCTCTTTGCCACAGTATAAACAGAAGCACAGAAAACGCAGCATATAAATTCTATAAATAAAACCCATTGCAAACCTCAATTAGTTTTTCTAATATTGTCGGGATAAATTGACTATTATGAAACAAAGCATTTATTTAAAATATTTAGCGCTTATTGTAATGAGTTTCCTGGCAATCAGCCGGGTAAGTTCACAATCCACCTGGTACAATAAAAATTTCGGTAAACTGGATAAAAAGTATCACTATTCCACGGACCGCCTAAATGCAAGGCAAATGAAGATCAATAAAATTAATTTCCTCACTTTTCAAACCAAATACCTGCTGGATAGTTGCTACCGCCTTAATACCCCGTATAACCGGGAAAGCTTTACAGCAGACTACGTGAATTTCAATAAAATGCTGGCCTATGCCGCCACCAGCAATAACCTTGACAGTGTAGAAAGCATACTTGATTTTTTAAGTTTTGAAGTAACTTCCAAATACCTGGAAAGCGCTACCGACAGCCTCATTGAAGTATCGGTAAAAGTGATCCGGGATAGTACCCACGAAGAACTGAGTGGCTACCATGTTTTTGCGAAGCCTTCCATGTCCATCGACCGGGCCGATGTAATCAGCTTTAACCCAACCAGGAATGCCATCAAAAAATTGAGACCCGGCAAAAAAACATTCTGGATAGAAAGAAACGGGGTAAAGATTAAAGAGCAACGAGGCTGGGGTGTATCCATTTCCGACCGTAACTCTCACCTGGTGATATTTAATGTAAACAACTGATGGCATGGCCGAAAAGAAAGAAAACTTTTTTACAAAAAAATGGAACCTGTTAACCAATATTGCTATTGGATTGGTAGTGTTGATTGCTAAGTTCGCCATTGCGCCTGCCATCAACGCACATATATTGCAGGATAAAGCAGACTATGAAAAACTATCCATTTTTGTGCTGGCCGGCATTTTAGGGCTGTTGTTAATTCCCTGCGCTTATTGTAAGGCTAAAAAATATACCCTTAAATGGGCGGTTGCAGCGGTGCTTGTTTTAATTGGGGCATTGGTTACGCACAGCAGGTACAACAGTTATTACAACAATCATATTGCCTGGCACGAGGAAGCCAAATCAACAGTAATCACCGGAGATCAATACATCGATATTGCCCAAAAAGCAATTGATGAATATAGTAAAGAAAATAATGGCATTGAACCTTCCAAAGACCTGATCGTATCTTCTTTTAATTATCCCACTGGCCTCTGGACAAATAATGAACTGGGGAGAGTTTATGGAAATATCGTTGCACTTTACGTGTTGCAGGTAATACTGTTTTCAGTGTTTGCCTTTTTTGTAGTGCAGGCGCTGTACTGTTTAAATTCGGAACAAAATTTATTGACAAAACAGTAGCGCATTTTCAACTGGCCATTTTGTTGATGTGCCTATTTTCCTATAAATACCTGCACAGGAAATTTGCCATTGATTTCACTGAATGACTGAAAAAGAAATGAATTTAAAAACTAACCCCTCCAAACTACAATGGGCAATCAGATTTTGTTGCATACATTACTCCTGCATCTCTATTGTTATCAACACCGAGTATCCGAAAAAAATATGAAACAGATGATTTGATATATGTTTATTTACCTATATTTATCAGATACTTCATTTTATCCAAACAACTTTTATGCAATTAACCATCACCAATCTTACTAAAACCTATCCCAACGGAGTACAGGCATTAAAGGGCATCGACCTCGTAATTGAACAAGGCATGTTTGGCCTGCTGGGTCCCAATGGCGCAGGCAAATCTTCGTTGATGCGTACCATCGCTACCCTACAGGAAGCGGATAGCGGCAGTATCTTTTTGGATGAAATGAATGTATTGAAAGAGAAAGAATCGGTGAGAAGAATTTTAGGCTACTTGCCGCAGGAATTTGGCGTGTATCCCAAAATAAGCCCCGAAATGATGCTGGATCATATTGCCAGGTTAAAGGGCATTGATAGTTCCACCGAAAGAAAACAGGTAGTAGCCGCTTTACTTAACCGGGTAAACCTGTATGCCGACCGGAGGAAGAACCTGGGTACATTTTCCGGCGGTATGAAGCAGCGGTTCGGCATTGCCCAGGCGCTGATGGGTAATCCAAAACTGATTATTGTAGATGAACCCACAGCGGGCCTTGACCCTGCCGAAAGAAACCGCTTTTATAACCTGCTGAGCGAACTTGGTCAAAACACCATTGTAATATTATCCACCCATATTGTGGAAGATGTAAGAACCTTATGCAGTGATTTTGCCATCATCTGCCAGGGAGAACTACTC
Organism: Chitinophagales bacterium; assembly: GCA_038213285.1. Lineage (GTDB taxonomy): Bacteria > Bacteroidota > Bacteroidia > Chitinophagales > Chitinophagaceae > Ferruginibacter. Next base: position 3,157 of record JBBQTL010000159.1, on the reverse strand, counting down.
CGCCACGACCAGCCCGATGAAGCAGTAGCCGGCATTGATGGACACATATTCAGCAAAGTAATTGCCAAGGCAGATATAGAAGCTTACCGCAACCAATACCAGGTGATATCGGTACAAATGAAAGCAGGTAACCTGAATATCCGGGTTTATGCAGAAACAGATCCGCAAGAAGGATTTGTGCCCGTACAAGCCGTGTTGGAAGATGTTTACTTTCACCAGATCTCCGGTAAAATGGATGTGATCACGCTTTAATTATAAATCCCCTTAAACCTGCAAATATGTTTTGGCAAATTTTTTTATTTGAACTAAAGTATCGTGTTAAGCGGCCAGCAACCTGGATCTATTTTTTCCTGTTTTTTCTAATTGGCTTTTTATCTACCGGCACCGGTTCAACGCCTGCCACTGAAAAAGTAATGCACAATGCGCCATGGGTAATCGCCGATGGAACTATTCTTTTTAGTATGCTGGGCATGTTGATTTGCTCAGCTATTATGGGTGTACCGTTATACCGTGATATTGAACACCAAACCCGCAATTATCTCTTCGCTTACCCGATCACCAAGGGCGGCTATTTTTGGGGAAGGTTTGCAGGTTCATTTATTTTTGTACTGGTAATAGGAACAGCCTATAGCTGGGGTTGCCTTGCGGGAAGTGTGGTAGGGCCTGCTTTTGGCTGGGTTCTTCCGGAACGGATTGGCCGCTATGGATTATGGAACTATTTTCAACCTTATTTTGTTTTTGGCATTGGCAATCTATTGTTGTCTTCTACTATATTTTTTGCGTTGGTATCCCTTAGCCGGAATGTAAAAATAATTTACAGCGCCAGCATATTTTTGTTTATCGGCTACCTGTTGGCCAGCTTTTTGGTAACGGATTTGGAAAAAAGAGAGCTGGTTAAATTACTGGATCCCTTTGCACTGAATACTTTTGAACTGGAAACCAGGTTTTATACCCCGGTTGAAAAAAATACCTTATTGGCCCCTATCACAAAAGTCGTTTTATATAACCGGTTGATCTGGTTAAGTATCGCCGCTTTCATCATTGGGATTGCATACTGGCGATTTAGTTTCCAAAAATTTTTACAACCCGAACATTCCGGCAACCGCCGCAGAAAAAAAGAGCAAGCTCCACCGCTTCCTTCAAAAATGATCCCCACCGTGCATCCCAATTTTAGTGGCGGCTATACCCGGAAAGTTTGGTGGAACCTGGCAAAGCTGGAATTTTTAAACATCGTAAAAGACAATTACTTTAAAGCCATATTAGGTGGCGGCGTCGTTTTCCTGATGATCGATTACTGGATTGGTAATACGCTGTATAGCGTGGGCAATAAACCGCTCACGGTTTTCCTGATGGATTTTAAGAATTATAACTACTCCGTTTTTATTTTTATCATTTTATTGTTTTATACCGGCGAAGCGGTACACCGTGAAAGAAATACCCGTTTCAATATATTGAACGATGCGTTGCCTGTTTCGAATACCGTTTTCTTTTTGTCCAAATTATCCGGACTGTTTGGGGTGGCCTTTGTATTAAGCAATATACCTATTATGGTGGGTGTAATAGTGCAAATATTGAAAGGGTACACCGGTTTTAATTTTAGTATTTATTTTACCGAAATGTACCTGCTCACTTTACCCGGATATTTTCAGATGGTGTTACTATGTTTTGCCATACACATCATCATGAATAACAAATTTGGCGGCCATGGTGTGGCTATGCTGATATGGGTAAGCATGTTTTTAATGCGTGCATTTGCCAGAATGGATTACAACCTGTTCTTTTATTTTTACACGCCAAATTATTTGTGGTCGGATATGAATGACATCGGGCATTTTTTACAACCTCAAAACTGGTTCAATTTCTACTGGCTAATGTTGGGTTCATTGCTGGCAACGCTTGCTTTCCTGTTTTTTCAGCGGGGTATTGTAGGTGGTTTTAGGGAACGCTGGCGGGTAGCCATGCAACGCTTTAGCGGCTGGCCAAGGATACTCACCACTTTCTTTTTTATTGCCTGGCTGGGCAGCGGGGCTTTCATTTATTACAATGTGAGCTACCTGAATAATTATTATACACAGGTTGAAACCCGCAACCGTACCGCCAGGTATGAGAAAACCCTCAAACAATACGAAGGTCTTCCACAACCCAAAGTAACCAGCGTAATCATGAAGGCGGATATATTTCCGGAGGAAAGAAAAGTATTGATTTATGCCAAACTGTTTATAAAAAATAAATCAGGGGAACCGATTCATGCGCTCCATTTGTTAGCCGAACAGAATGTTAATTATCATATTTTGTACAATGGTAAAGCTGTGGGCTATACCAGCCCGTTAGCTTCTCCTTATTCGGTATTTAGTCTTTTCAAAAAAGGAAAAGATACCGTCAATTACCGGATTTATAATTTACCCGCCACCCTGCAGCCAGGCGATACGGCTTTACTGGAAGTAAATTCTACCATTTCCAATCATGGTTTTTTAAACAATGGCTATAGCAGGGAAATATTGTACAACGGTACTTTTTACAGTGGTGGGCTCCCCGCATTCGGATACAATCAGCAAATTGAACTGGAAAGCGATGAGTACCGTAAAAAGAATGGCCTAAAACCAAAGCTGGATGAATTACCTGAGCAGGGCGATCCAAAGGGCATTAGCAAAATGTTATTCAATGATGATGCAGACATGATCCATTTTGAAGCGGTATTGAGTACCACGCCGGGACAGGTAGCAGTAGCCCCCGGTTACCTGCAAAAAAAATGGCAGGAAAATGGCCGTCAATATTTTTCTTATGTACAGGATACCCCCATTGACTATTTCTTTAGCATCGTATCCGCCAATTATAAAATATTGAAAGATGCCGTTACCATCAGTGACGGAAGAAAGATTGATATTGAAATATTTTACGATCAGCAGCATCCCTTCAACCTGGATCGGTTTGTAGCTGCCTATAAAGATGGGCTGGAATATTTTTCAAAAGCATACGGCCCATTCCAGTTCCGGCAAATGCGGCTGCTGGAGTTTCCGCGGTATGCAGGCTTTGCACAAAGCTTTCCCAATACGGTGCCTTTTAGTGAAAGCTTTGGCTGGGTAGCTGATTTTAAAAGTCCCAACGATTTTGATTATATCTATTTTGTAACGGCCCACGAACTGGCACATCAGTGGTG
>JBBQTL010000158.1:0-14014 GCA_038213285.1 Chitinophagales bacterium | reverse complement strand
CCGACCGAAACAGGAGCGACAATTTGAGATGCATCTTATTTTCCTTGTTCCAGGCGGTCATCACCAAAACGTGATAAGTTTGCGTGTGGAAAAATATTGGCAGCGAGGAGTTCGCCCCCGATTTTACTTATTGCTAAAGACATTTGAGTTTCAACTGTTTTGACAGAAAGATTCAGCATTTCTGCTACTTCACGATATTTAAGACCGTCTTCTTTTATCAGTCTGAAAATGAGCCTGCATTTGGGTGGAAGCGCTGAAATGGCCTGCTGTATTCTCATCAGCAGTTCTGCGGATATAAATAACTCTTCCGGGTTCAATGAAATTTCGCCAAATTCTACTGCCAGGTCATCAAGATTTACAGTGAGTAATTTGTTTCTTTTTTCAAGGTAATCCAATGCTGCATGTTTGGAGGAAACAAATAGGTAATAATTAAGATTTTTTATCGCAGGGAGCGATTCCCGGTTTTGCCAAAGTTTTACAAATACGTCTGATACCACTTCCTCCGCAGATTCCCTGCTTTTGAGAAAAGCCTTTGCAAACAAAAATAATTTATGGTAAAAATGATTGAATATTTTTTCAAATGCAAGCTCGTCATCTTTTTGGGCTACCAAAATACACAAATCATCAAGTTGGCTGGTGATCATCTTTAAGACATTTAGCTTTATGTAAATGTAATGCTTTATCAATTCAATTTATTTCGAAAAATTAGTATACAATCTAAATATATTTTTGACAGGAATGTTCCCGCAACCATTATACTATATGTATTGTCGTTTATGACTTATCTAAGTTTAATACATAGCCTTGGAGAGTAACTTTCGGTCCACAATGCAGGAATATTAAGGCAGTGATGTTATTGGTTTAGCTGCAAAATTGTTGTCAATTTATATAAGAATTGTATAACTCATGTATAAAGTAAATCGGGTAGTTTTAAGGCATATCAACGCTTGCCAGGCTTACATCGCAGATCGCTGGATTTCTGACAAACGATTATTTATGGCAAATTCGTTCGTTTGATTTAATGGGATTAGAACTTATGTAGCCGTTGTTTTCAGTTAAATATTGAGTAAACATTTTAAGATTATTTTTAGTTCAAAATGAAAAGCGGGATATCAAAAAAATGATATTTTTCTACCATCCGAAAGTCAAAAAAGGTAAACAGCCCATATTACCTTTGAGGTGACAAAACTTCATAAATATATGGGACTATTTACCCGCAATAATAATAATAACAAGCCGATAATAAAACAGATTTTAAAAATGATGATTCACAGCTTACACCAACCATTGGCTTTATTGTTGAGTTTTAAGTACCGTTAAACTGGCTGTTGAACTAAATGTCACCAACATGTTTTTATTATTATATCCTTAGCCTTCGATGGCTGGTTTCAGGATACTAAGGTTACTTTATATTTTATTGTTCTTGTAAGTTATCTATGTGGTGGGTGTATTTAGTTGAGGTGCGGCATTCGATAGCTATCAAGAATTTTAAATACCCCCATCTCGTTACAATTTGTTTTTGTTATGGTAACAATGAGGTAACAATTTCTTAATATGCTGAGGGCAATTTTGTTGGCTAAACTTAGTTGCATGATTAAACACTTTACTAGCCTTATATTATCTTTTTGTATGTTCAGTTTCCTGCAGGAAATGCATGCTCAAACTGTCATTACCCGCTGGAATTTTAATTCTGTCGTGGCTGATGCAAACACTGCTACCGGTTCAATCGCTCCGTCTTCCGGAGCAGGAACCATTTCAGCCATTGGTGGTACAACCAGCCTTTTTGCCTCCGGCGATGCAGGAACAGGTTCTTCTGATCCTGCAACCGGTGACGATTCCGGTTGGGGCAATACCAGTCACCCTGCAAATGGAACCAATGATAAAACCGCTGGTATCAGCTTTGCTTTATCAACTGCGGGGTACACTAATATTATTGTTACCTACGATGTGCGTCATAGCAATACTTCGTCCCGCAATTCGCAATTTCAATACACAGCGGATATTACAGCCACCACTCCGGTTTGGGTGGATGTGGCGATGGTAACCGCAACCGCAGGTGATACCTGGTTTGCACGTTCCTTCAACTTATCCGCAGTTACTGCAATCAATAATAATCCAAATGCAGGCTTCAGGGTGGTATCCGTTTTTGAACCTACTACAAGTCTTTATGCAGCCTCCGGTGCAGCCAGTACTTATGCTACTACCGGCAACTGGCGTTTTGATATGGTAACGGTAAGTGGCACTGGAGTTGGGGGAGATGTCACTCCTCCGTCACCACAATCTTTCCAGGCCACTTCAGCTACCACTTCATTTATTAAATTCAGCGAAGTGGTTACCAGTGCCAGTGCAACCAATTTGGCCAACTACCTGTTTAACCCCGCATTGGCAATTAGCAATTTATCTTTATCTGCAACCGGTGATACCGTTTTTATAACCCATGCGCCTTTTATAAATGGTCAGCCTTATATACTTGGAGTATCCGGTGTGCAGGATCCTGCTTTAAACACGATGGTTGCGGCCAATTTGAATATAGTTTATAATGCTGCTATTCCCAATTTGGTAATTACCGAAATTATACATTCGCCCAATGATATTGAATCCATTGAGATATACAATGCCGGTGCATCAGCAGTTAACCTGGGTGGTTTAAAATGGACAGATGGCACAAGCGGTGCTTTTCCGGAAGTGAGCCTTGCAGCAGGCGCTACGGCTACGTTTGCTACCAGTCCGGCCACGGCATCGGTTACATTGAATGTAACGCCGGTGTATACTATTTTAAGTGGCTTAGGTTCGTCCAATGATATTTTAGTGATCCGCAATTCGCTCAACCAGGTGGTGGATAGCGTTGCCTATTTTGTAGGCACCAATGGATGGCCCACTGCACCGGTAGGTGTGTATGGCTATTCCTTTGAATTAAATGCAGCATCCAGTGATAACAATGTGGGAAGTAATTGGATTGCTCCATTAAATCCCATCACACCGCAACCAGCCGTGGGAGTAGTAAGGGCTACTCCGGGTGTATATCCTACGCCGCCTTACACGCCTGCAATGGCCACAGTAAGTTTTGTTGGCTCAAAAACCAGCATAAGCGAAACAACAACTACCGTAAATATTGTTGCCAATCTGCAAGGCGGCGGAGCCAGTGCTTCCTCCATTGATTTAGAAATATTGCCTTTGTCAACTGCAACTGCACCAGGCGATTTTACCCTGCCTGCATCTATGACATTTAACTGGGCTGCCAATGCCAATAATGTAAATCAAACGATCAGTTTCACTATTAACAACGATGCGCTGCCCGAAAATGCAGAGTACTTTATCGTACGGCTTGTTAACCCGGTAAACATTGGCTTACCTGCTGCGGCTTCCAATTATTTTACGGTTACCATTACAGATGATGACAAGCAGGCGCCGGCTGCTACTCAATCGATATCGCTTAGTCACATAGCGTCTTTCAGCAATGGCGCCGCTGGTACAAATTCTGCTGAAATTGTTGGGCATGATCCTGCATCCCAACGTTTATTTATCGCCAATTCCATCGGGGCAAAAATTGATATCGTAAATTTTAGCAATCCTGCGGCAGCTACTTTAATCAGTTCTGTTTCAGTTACTCCTTATGGCAATATCAATTCCATTGCAGTAAAAAATGGTATTGTAGCCGCAGCTATAGAAAACACTGTACCCGAACTTCCGGGTAAGGTTGTATTCTTCGATATCAGTGGAAATTTTATCAGCCAGGTAGATGCAGGTGCTATGCCCGACATGATTACATTTAACAATGCCGGCACCAAAGTACTAACGGCTAACGAAGGACAACCCAGAACTGATTATGTGGTGGATCCCGAGGGGTCTGTTACCATTGTAGATATTAGTGGCGGAGTGGCTGCTCTTACACAAGCCAATGTAAGTACCGCTGGCTTTAGTGCTTTCAATTCAGCAAAGCTCACATTACAGGCTGCAGGTGTTCGCATATTTGGAGCCAACAATCCTACTGTGGCGCAGGATATGGAGCCGGAGTATATTACCATTTCGGACGATGATCAAATGGCATGGGTTACCTGCCAGGAAAACAATGCCATTGCTGTCATCAACCTGGCAACCAATACCATTACAGAAATTCTACCATTGGGTACAAAAAATCATGCGTTGGCTGGCAATGCACTGGATATCAGCGACCAGGGTGGCGTAGTAGAAATAGCCAACTGGCCGGTAAAAGGTTTGTATATGCCGGATGCCATTGCATCTTATCGTGTTAGTGGAAAAACCTATTTGGTCACTGCCAATGAAGGGGATGCCCGTGAGTACAATGCCTATTCAGAAATTGTAAGAGCCGGCTCATCTGGTTATGTTTTAGACCCGGTTGCCTTTCCGTACGCAGCCGCATTGAAAGCAAATATTGGGCGGTTAAACGTAACCACCGCCAGTGGGGATACAGATGGAGACGGCGACTTTGATGAAATACATGCGTATGGTGCAAGATCCATTTCTATCTGGGATGCTGCCACCGGCGCATTGGTTTGGGATAGCGGCGATCAAATGGAAATGATTACTTCCAAACACCCGGTGTATGGCCCTGTATTTAATGCAAGCAATTCAAACAATACGTTTAAAAACAGAAGCGATGATAAAGGACCGGAACCGGAAGGTGTTACCATTGCGGTGATAGGAGGCCAAACCTATGCGTTTATTGGGCTTGAAAGAATAGGTGGTTGTATGGTTTACAATGTTACTGACCCGGCCAATCCTGTTTATGTTGACTATAAAAACACCCGGAATTTATTGGCTTACGGCGGCGACAACGGATCTGAGGGAATCATATATATCAGTGCAGCCAATTCGCCCACTGGTGTGCCCATTGTAATATTGGCCAACGAAGTATCTTCTACACTGTCTTTTTATTCAGTCAATCTTTCTGTATTGGAAATTACCCTGGCCGACATCAAGGCTTCTAATATCGGTACACGCAACCTGGTAACCTGGAATACAGCGGCTGAAGATACCCGTGATGTATTTGAAATTGAAAGAAGTAAGAATGGTACTTCGTTTGAATATCTTGCTTCTGAAGCTGCCAGGGGTATAGCTGCTGCTTACTCTTATGTAGATGCAATACCGTATGAAGGTGTAAACTTTTACCGGTTAAAATTAAAGCATAGTACCGGAAGGGTTTCTTATTCTGCGGTTGTATCTGCCAATGTAAAAGGTGCTATCGCAGGAATACAGGTTTATCCTAATCCCGTAAAAGATAAACTAACTGTTAGGACTAACAGCCAGCAGTTATTGAATAGCTCCATTGATATTATCAATATGCAGGGCATGGTTGTTAAAAAGCTGGTGGTTACATCACCACAAACAACTGTGGATATAAGTAGCCTGCCTGCAGGGGTTTACACGCTGCGTTATTTAAACAGCAACGGACAGCAAACCATCCGTATCACTAAACAATAAACCAGATTAATAATTAAAAAAACTGCCACTATACATTTTATAGTGGCAGTTTTTTTATTTAGATGCTTATGAGAAAGGTGTGAAGGCAGCTATTGAACAATGGGGAGCAGTAATGCCAACCAATTATTTCATCAATAGCAATGCGGCTTATTATGGCACACTGGATCGCATCATGCTGCAAAAATATTATGGCTTGTAATTTATAGATTACCAGCAGTGGTTTAAGTACCGCCGCACCGGTTTGCCCGTGTTGCCGGTAGCTGATGGAATGGTTAATAATAAGGTATTGCCGGTTCGTTTTTATTACCCGATTCCTGTTTAGAACAAACAACCCTTATAACTACAAGGCAGCAGTTGAATCAATGGGCCAGGATAATATCAAAACAAAAGTTTGGCAGGAAAAATAAAACACAAATAGGGTCAATTTGGATAGGGTTTATTTTTTCGTCTGCCGGGGTTTTACAGCCGTGGTTCGTGTCCTACAGCCTCGGTTCGTGTCCTTCACGAACCACCCTTCCAGTAAATGTTGAAGCCTATTTATAAAACATTGTAACTAGAAAAATAATTGCAGAGTGGTTCGTGACACGAACCACGGCTATGTGGGGACAAAAACCACTGCTATGTGAAGACACGAACCACGGCTATGGCAACTTTTCTCTGTTAGGTTACTCACCAACTTTTACATAAAATTTTTTGTTCCGGCTGTGAAGCATTGGTCAACATCGTTGTGTCACTCACTTGTACCGCATACCTATTTGGATCTTTTACCGAAGCGGTGGTTTGTTTTCTACATTGTATGGTGGCGGTGATGACATTGGCCATGGGAGCAATTAACGCAGGATTTTGAAACTTGCGCTTTTTATTTTTTTTTATTTATATCTTCAACAATCAAACTTGTGTAGGTGATTTGTGAATTTGGGTAAAACCGAAACATGGGCATATTTGCGAGTTGGTGGTAATTTTTAAACGACATTACGTGCGACTGAAACAAAGACCATATAATTTACTTTTTTTGACAGCTATAATATTATTTATTGGTGGACTTTTTAGTTCTAAAACACCAATTGATATTCATTTGCATGACACATACGTTGTATTTCCGCTATCTTTTTTAGTTTGGATTCCGACGATAATTTTATTAGTTATTTGGCTTTTATATTTAGTAACAGGGCGATTTCATTTCTCAAAAAAAATAATGTGGATACATATTATTTTGACAGTTACAACCTCATTATTCATGTTAATGATACCATATCTCTCAACATATACCTATGGAGGAGCAGGGGGGCCAAGACGTTATTATGAGTATGGAGAATTTAATAAGTTCAAAATATTTGGCAATATGACTAATATAGTTGTGACAATCTTCGCATTATTGCTTTTAGTACAAATGACATTTTTTGTAAATCTTTTAGTTGGACTTTATAAAGGTGTCGGTAGACAAAACAACCTCTAACATTAGGAATAACAGCCGAAAGCCTTCCATAAAAAGCCCCACATTAAAAAACTATGTGCAGTGCGTTCTGATTATTGTTTGTTGAACGACACAGGTTAGAAGTCTACAGGTGTTAACGTTGATACCACAGTCGTGTGCTGTCTTTGTCATGTTTTTCAAGGATGCGAATGGTTACTGGCATTTGCACTTTGGGTGGCAAGGCCAACCGTTTTGTTCGCTGACGGATGTCGGTGAATCGTTTTTTTTTACCCTGTTTTTGCGACAAGCCAGAATGCCGGATTTTTTCAACACGTTTGGGCAGTCCGCCGCATCGGACAATCAAACATTGTAGCTGCTATTTATAAATTTGGGTATAACTGAAATATGCGCACATTTACAATGTTTGCTTCATTATTCGATCTCTTTAACAACTCGCACTTCTTTGGATTTTAAATTAAAATACTTACTTTTGGCGTTAGTAATAGAAATGTTATGATTGTTTCGTTTAGAAGTTCTGATACAGAAAAAATCTTGAATGGAATTAGAGTTAAAAAACTGCCAACCGAAACTCAAAATATAGGAAGGAGAAAATTAAGAATGCTTAATAACTCTGTTGATTTAGCAGACTTAAGAATCCCTCCTTTGAATAGACTTGAAAAACTATCTGGCAAGTTGAAAACCTATTATAGCATTAGAATAAATGACCAATGGAGAATCATTTTCAAATGGAATTCCGGTAATGCTTTTGAAGTTGAAATAATTGATTATCATTAAAAAAAGTAAAATGGCTAAGCTTAAAAATATACATCCAGGTGAAGTTCTTCTTGAAGAGTTCCTTTTGCCTTTAAATATTTCTGCATATCGACTTGCGAAAGATGTCGAAATACCACAGACACGTATCTCCGAAATCATAAAAGGTAATCGACGAATTACTGCCGACACTGCTCTTAGATTTAGTAGGTATTTTGGGAACTCTGCAAAGTTTTGGCTTGGTATGCAAGATGACTTTGATATTGAAGAGGAACTTTCAAATAAGGGCTCTTTGATACAATCCATAAAAACATTTAATTCTAAAGTAGCATAGCAGCAGCTAACATTAAGAACCATAGCCGAAAGTCTCCCATAAAAAGCCGCACATTAAAAAAGTATTTGCAGTGGCTTTTGATTATTGTTTATTGACCTACACCGGTTAGAAGTCTACAGGTAGTAATTTTGATACGATTGATATGTGCTGTCATTGTTATATTTTTCAGCATGTGAGCGATTACCGGTGCCTGCACTTTGAGTGGCAAGAGTACCAGTTTTAATTGCTGACGAATATCGTTGAGCTGTTTTATTTTACCATGGTTTTGCAACGAGTCATTGTTCCGCATTTTTATAAATCGGCAGGGAAGTACTCTGCGGCGGATGCAAGTCAAAGCAACGTAATACCGATTGATCGGGTTTGGCCCGTAGGATAAAATAATGCAAAAAATGGGTTATAAAAACTTACGCTTTTAAATGTCCATTTCTTTATATTTTCAACAACCAAACTTGTAGTTGCGATTTAGAAATTTGGGTAAAACCGAAATATGCGGATATTTATGAGTTAGCAGAAATGCGATGGCAGCGTAATCATTTGACAGAATAAAGTTGAAAAGCTATTTTTACAATAATGAAAATGCCAAAGTATCAATTAAAGTCAGATGAAAAGCTTTTGAGTTATGAATTCACTAGTGAAGGTTCGAAAGGAAAGATTACTAAAAGAATTCAGTTTACACTAATCAATCAGAATGAAATTTACAATCTTGCTTTTGGCGACATCAACCAGGAGTCAGGCGAAATAGATGACTTGGTAGTTAGTAATAATGGAGATAGTGAAAAGGTTTTATCCACTGTTGTAAGTGCTGTTTACGCATTCTGCGACAAGCATTCTGATGCCTGGATTTTTGCGGCAGGCAGCACATCTTCCCGGACAAGACTTTATCAAATCGGAATCAGCAAATATTTAGACTATATAAAAGAAGACTTTATAGTTTATGGTATGGGGGAGTACGATTGGGAAGAGTTCGAATTAGGTAAAAATTATAGTTCATTCCTTACAAAAAAGAAATAAAAAAACTAATTTTGAAACATGAAGACAATAACAGAAATAAATAATAGCAAAGTTCCACTTGTAATTATTGACAAAAAGTTGAACAGACTAAATGAAGTTGTTTTGTTTCCGGAGAAAGTTGCAAATGCAAAAAAAGTTATTGCAAAGTTTGGCCTACCTAAAAGATAAGGGCTTCTGCCAATATTAAGAACAATAGCTGAAAATTCTCCTTAAAAAGCCCGGCATTAAAAAACTATTTTCGCTGGCATTTGGTTATTGCTTGTTGACCAACACAGGTTGGAACGCCGTAAGTGGTAAAGCAGGCAACGTTTAGCAGATAAAGGAAATCAATTAAAATTTTTTTTGGAGAGATTTACACCCGAATGAAACTTCCCGTTTGCATTTACCCGTAATTAGAATTGGAGAACTTTTTAAATGATAAAAAATGTGATAAACAATATTGACTATCCAAAGTGGCCGTTTACGTAATTTTTGGTAAGTTCCTTTTGAGGGTGCTTAAAAATATTATCACTGCTGTCAAACTCTATTAATTCACCCAGGTACATAAAGGCCACTTTATCTGAGATGCGCAGGGCCTGCTGCATGTTATGAGTAACGATCACAATCGTATAGTTTTCTTTCAGGCTTACAATCAGGTCCTCAATTTTGCGTGTACTGATAGGGTCCAATGCAGAACATGGCTCATCCATTAAAATTACTTCAGGTCTTAAAACCACCGTTCTGGCAATACAAAGCCTTTGCTGTTGCCCGCCGGATAGTTTTACAGCAGGTTTCTTTAACTCGTCTTTCACTTCTTCCCATAAATAACTTTCTTTTAAAGCCTGTTCAATCAGTCCTGGTATTTCTGTTTTCGGAAAGTCATGAATCTTCAGGGCATAAGAAAGGTTTTCATAAATGCTCTTGGGTAAGGGATTAGGTTTTTGAAATACCATGCCGATCCTTTTTCGGATAGCTGTAACGGAACTATGCTTATCGTAAATATCAAGGTCACCCATTTTTATAGAACCGTCAATTTTTGCATCCGGCGAAAGATCATGCATCCGGTTGAAAGAACGCAATAAAGTGGATTTTCCACAGCCTGAAGGTCCAATTAAAGAGGTGACCTTGTTCTTAGGGAAATCGATTGTCACATTTTTCAATATTTGCTTCTTCCCAAAAAAGAGGTTAAGATTATGTGCTGATAATTTGATGTCTTCCATATTAATCTTGAGTTCTGTGTTTAAACCGGATATAAAAAGCAATTATATTGAGCATAAAAACCAGCAGGATCAATACCGCGGCTGTCCCATAAGCCAATGGCCTTACCTCTTCAATGGCCTGGTGCTGTGTACTCAGCATGTATAAATGATAAGGCAGAGCCATAAATTCCTGGTTTAAAGAAGTGGTGATGCCATTAATGTAAAACGCAACACCTGTAAATAAAACAGGTGCGGTTTCACCGGCAGCTCTCGACATGGTGAGTATTACGCCTGTTAAGATACCTGGCAACGCTTTTGGCAATACCACATCTTTAATAGTTTCGAATTGAGTAGCACCTAATGCCAGGGTAGCTTCTCTCATACTGTTGGGAATCCGTTTCAATGCTTCTTCTGTAGTGGTAATAATATAGGGTAGGGAAAGCAGCCCCAATGTTAACCCTGCTGATAAAACAGAAGTGCCTAATCTAAACCCCTGCACAAAGAGTGCAAGACCAAACAAGCCATAAATAATGGAAGGGATACCTGCAAGATTCCTGATAGAAGCCCTGATGATATTGGTAAGTATGGATGGTCTTGCATATTCATTCAGGTAAATGGCACATGCCACACCAAATGGTACTGCAAAAAGGGTGGTAATGAATGTGAGTATAACCGTTCCGATAATGGCTGGCAGTATTCCACCCTTTGTCATGCCATCGGCGGGGAATTGGCTGATAAAATTCCAGGATACTGACGATAACCCTTTTGAAAAAATATCCCATAAAATAACGCCCAGTGCCAGGCATACCATCAGCGTACTCCCTAAAAGTAATATCCAATTAAACAGGTGTCTTATTTTCTTTATCATGCATGAAATTTTCTTAAGCTGTTAGCAAAATATTCTCCCAGCAAATTAATAACCAGTGTTATCAGAAACAGGACTACAGCTATCGCAAAAAGTGCAAAGTAATGGGTAGTCTGGTAAGGTACTTCCCCCATTTCAATTGCGATGGTTGCGGTGATGGTTCTAACTGCATCTAAAAATCCTTTGGGAAGCACAGCCGCATTTCCGGTTGCCATTAATACCGTCATTGTTTCGCCCAGGGCCCTGCCAAGCCCCAGCATTACTGCAGCAATTAATCCCGGAAGCGCAGCAGGCAATGTTACTTTAAAAAGTGTTTCCCATTTATTGGCACCCAAAGCCATTGAAGCTTCCCGGTGACTTTGGGGTACCGCATTGATAGCATCTTCGCTGATAGTTATTATTGTTGGTAATGCCATTACGGAAAGTAACACTGCTCCGTTTAAAGCATTCAATCCATTTGAAAGGCCAAATAATTTTGCAATGCCCGGGCCAACAAGCACTATACCCAGAAAGCCGATCGCTACTGAAGGAATTGCTGCCAGCATTTCAATGAGTGGTTTTAAAATTGCTTTTAATTTTGGATAGGCCAGTTCAGATAAAAATGCAGCGGTAAATATTCCCAATGGAACTGCAATCAGCATTGCTCCCAATGTTACCAGGCCGGTGCTTACCAATAAAGGAGCTATGCCGTATTTACCTTTTGCACTTTCCGGGTTCCATTGTGAGCCGGTAAAGAAATCAAGGGGGTTTATTTCTGCAAAAAAGGCAATGCTGTTGTACATTAACATAAAAAATATTCCGCCAAGTAACGCAATGGTGATAAGCCCTGCGGCCTTGAATGCCTGTTTCAACAACCAATCCGTATGCTCCCGTCTTTTTATTGTCATGGTGTTTTGTTTACCGGGTAATAGCCTGCTGACTGAATTATTTTCTTTCCTTTATCACTTTTTTCGAAATCAATAAAGGGCATTACTTTTTCATAAGCAGCAGCTTTATAGTATTGAAATAAAGGCCGCTGAAAATAATATTTACCTGCTGCAATCATGTTGGCATCCAACGGCGAAACAGCATTTTCGTTTTGCTCAGAATAAATGAGCAATACTTTTATTCCATTACTGCTTCCATTGGAAACATACCCGGCACCCACATATCCTATTCCTGAATGATCTGCCCTGATGGCTTCCAGTATTTGCGCATTGCCACTCATTTGCCTGGCATACGGTGTAAATTCTATTCCTAATTTTTTTTTGATAAAATCATGGGTGCCCGAATTGCTTTGTCTGCCGTAAATATTGATGGGTAATGCTTTACCGGTGAGGGATGACCAGTTTGTAAACTTACCGCTTAATATGTTTGCCATGTTGGCTGCACTAATAGAATCTAAAGAAAGATCAGCAGCTACCACAAAGGCGATTGCATCCTGGGCGAAAACAAAAGAGTCCACTATAGCATTTCTTTTTTTAAATAATTCAATTTCGCCGTTGTTGATACTTCTGGAAGAATTGGCTACATCCGCTGTACCATTCAGCAGGGAAGCGATCCCTAACCCGGAGCCTCCACCCGATATGGAAACAAAAATACCGGCATTTACTTCATGAAAAGATTCTGCTAACTGCACTGCAAGATTAACTTCAGTATCTGATCCTTTTATTTTGATAGTGCTACTGTCCCTGGAGCAGGATTGCAGAAGCATTATCAGGCAGATAAAATAATAGTTCTTCATAACTTCTAATAATGATGCTGATTGTGGTAAAGTACTGAAACAATACTCAGAATGTAAGATGCGGGCTATTATCTTTTGGTTAAGAAAAACTGCTGTAGCAGGATATCCTTTTGATCCGGATTAGGTAAAACGGCAGCATTCAATTTAGTGACGCCGATTATTTGCTGAATGAAGTCTTTAGTTGTTGATGGCATCTTTTTCAATTTAAAAAGAAACGAAGGCAGATAACTCCAGGCAGTTTTAACGCTTCATTCAATGGTCAACATTCGTTTTTAAGATATACCTTTTTACACTTCCTGTATTGTCAATAATACCGGTAAACCAAAATGTTGTTGGAAAGCCTTCACAATAAAAAAGCTATAAAGCTGTACAACATAAAAAAGTCTTCCCAAAATAGGGCAGTCAACATTAAACGCACACCGTTTTATATTATAAGCCGATATAAATTGTATGTTAACAAAACATTAAAAAGAAGGAGCCTAAAAAAAATGGCGAAGAAGGAATCCGTAGCCGGAACATCAACAAAACATTTGTCGCTATAATTTTACCGGCAGGTTGGTGTAAGCCAAAGGTCAATTCATCCATTGAAGTAATAAACCAAATAAAAGACCAAACAATAATACATATAAGTAATGAATAGGTTTGCCCAAACTCCAGCCGACAGTCATTAACCCATCTTTAAACACAAGTCTGCCAGCGATAAAAGTGTCAACAGTGACCATCAGATTGAGAAAGAGCTATAGCAATATTTGTCAAAGGCCATTTCAGCTTTGAACACATATCAAAACTGAAACGGCCATGATAATATTATATCAATAAGAAGATACAGCCCTATTGAAAATGTATTTTTCAACAACAGCTATATCATTTAGAAAGAATAAGAAATACCTATACCGGTAGATATATAGTTCAAATCTGCTGGGGTTGTTCCATTGCCATTTTTTATATCTCTTGATAAAGAACGATACCGTACTTCCGGAATCAACATCCATCTTTTTCCTATCGGAACAGTGATGCCGGCGCCCGCCTGCCAGCCTAGTCCGTGCCCGGTTTCATTAATAATTTTCCCGGCACTGTTTTCTGTTTCTATGTGATTATAAGTGCCTCCGCCTTTAATCATATAGTTGATTTTTGATTTCTCTGAAACAGGATGTATAAACTGTAGTCCGAAGCAATATCCGGTTTCTTCAAAATCCACGTCGGTTCCTGATAAGGACTGGGTGGCAGAAAATTTATTCCAGCTCCAGCCTGCATAAGCCCCAAGGTGTCATAAACT
>JBBQTL010000157.1:0-14065 GCA_038213285.1 Chitinophagales bacterium | reverse complement strand
TGTTTCTGTTCTTTCTGCTTTTGCAGCTTTGTCTTGTGCTGCTTTTCTTTCTGCTTCTGTTGGTACAACTTTAGCCCTTACTAAGTCAGCAATAATTTTCTTAGAAAGTTTTTTGAGATTAGGGTCGGTAAAATCAAAAATGCCTTTAAAATAATCTTTCAATTGTTCAACTACTCTTCTATCTGCTTCTACTGAATTGTCAATACTAACTAGCACGGAAGCTTCCACATTTGTAAAAAGTCCTTGTGATGTTAAGTTTGAAGAACCAATAATCAGTTCTGTTTTATCGGCACCTTCAAACAAGTATATTTTTGGGTGAAAAATTGTGTATGATGGTTGATAAAAAACAAAAGCATTTATTTTCAAATTCAAAAGTGCTTCCAATGCTTCTTGTGAAGTTCCTTTTTGGTCAACTCCCGTAACGATTGTAATTATATTCAGATGTTTTTTAGCTGCTGCGATATGTTTTGAAAGACCGTTTACACCTGCCTGACTCGCAAATGCAGATATTCCAACAAAAGAATGAAAGCCAGTGTCTGCCAAAAATTTGATTAGGTATTTGCCAACAGAATTATTTGATATAGGTTCGTATCCTTGTCCTAGAAGTGTAATATTCATTTCGCTGTTAAGGTTTTGGCAAATAAAGCCAAAAAATAAGGGGTCAGTTGTTGTTAAAAAGTGTCTGCTTTGTTACCCTCGAATTAGCAGCGTGTGTCCGATAGGGTTGCAGCTTACGTTTGTATTTATGTAATCATCCACAATACTAAACTTATAACTAATAAATTTATAAATAAATAGTCTAAACAAAAAATTACATTTTGAGATGCATAAGCTAATAGGCGATCTAATGTAAACGTTTTATTTAGCGAATCCAAATCATTTATAATATCGAATCAATGTTCTTGTTAATCATTGAAACTATTCAGGCGCCTCCCAGCCCAAACCGATTCAATAATAATACTCAAACGGTTCATAAAAAACACCCACAATAGAAAATCACTTCCTCGTATTATCACAGCCAATGCTGCCTGATAAAATGGTATTACAATCGTATATAAATTCCGGTCTTCATCGCAAATTTCCGGGTGTTGGTATCATTTTAAAGAATTGTTATTCGGGATACAATCGGTTTGTGTGGTAAAATGAAAACATACAAGAAAAGGTCGCCACCTCCTTGCCAGATATTGCCTTAAGGCTTTTTCTGCCCAATAACAGGTAAGAGTAACCGGCATACAGAAACCGCTACAGATATGATTTCTGAAAGGAACTGTGCTATTCTCTTAAGTTGGCAATCCTCTAGCTTCTTTAAAGCCAATAACTTGAAATGCGCTCATTTTAATTTGTATGAGTTTCGATGCCCGTTGTGTTTAAAACACCAGGCGAAGGACGAAAACTTGCGTCTGTATATATTTTTACAATCAAACAGCAGTATGAAAACCTGGAAGTGTAATGCTATATTTCGGAAGGTATAAAATTGTGGTATTGCCAGGTGGAGACCTGATGAATAAAAAACTGAGGAATATTTGGAAGACCCAATGTTTGGATAAGCGATAAAGTACCGCCTCCTCTCCCTGGGAGAGGAGGATGGGTGGTGATGTCAGCAAGCCGAAAGAAGGTTTAAACAACGCACATTTTTACAACTTATGCAGTATAATTCCAATATCTTTAACGGTCACCGGTGCAGAAAAAGGCACTTGCTTTTCTCCGTAACAACTTTTACATAACTGAATATTCCGTCATTACCATCATGAAAAAAATTGTCTTGCTACTCATAATGAATTTAGCCGCCTTATCATTTATATATGGGCAAGACAGCTTGCCTGGTGAGTTTCACCGGAAAGTCATCACATCTTTAATTGATCAATATGTTGAAGCCAGGGAGAAAAGAGATACCGCATTGCTGAAAAAGATTCTGACCGCCGATGTGGATCAATTGGTATCCAGCGGTGAATGGAGAAATGGTATCAGCGCTGCTGTGGAGGGCATGTTAAAAAGCTCTGCCAACAGTCCGGGAACCAGGACGCTCCACATTGAAAACATAAGAATGTTTAATGCGAATACTGCCATTGTTGATTGTAAATATGAAATACAAAATAAGGAGGGTACCAGGCGACAAATGTGGAGTACGTTTTTAGTTGTTGCTGATCAAAACGTATGGAAGATCAGTGCTATCAGAAATATGCTGCCAGCCAGCCAATAGGAGGGAGAACGAGGGTATTTTTGCCAGGGTTTACTGGTGGTACAATATGCAGTGTTATTTTTAATTAATAAAACAAGAGTAGGGGCCTGCGCCTATAGCCTGCGTTGCGTTTTGGCCAAAGCAGGTCAACGCAAATCGGCCTTTTTTGCACTACTAAAACTGCTACAACCCGCAAAGTGAAATAATAGTTTCTCCAAACCATTAAGTACTTTAACGTACATTAGTCTAAAATTTATAATCAATGGCAAACACTGTTTTTATCAACTTCCGTGGTGGCATAATTTCCCCGGAGATCCTTCATGATATCCTGACTGTAACACAAAAAATCAAAGTGCTATATGTACGTTTTGGCCTGCGCCAGCAATTGCTGATTGATATGGAAAGTTATAGTTTGCCTGTGTTTACTGCGGAACTGGAACGGTTGAATCTACCTTACGAAATTGACAGCAGCCATTTTCCCAATATCATCAGTTCATTTCCTGCAGAGGATGTTTTTATTCGCAATACATGGCTAACGGAAGCGGTTTACAAAGATATTCTTGATGCCATTGATTATGCACCTACTATAAAGGTAAATATCTGCGACAGTAACCAAAGCTTTACCCCGATGCTGACCGGAAATATTAACTGGGTTGCGAACGCCCATACGCCGAATTACTGGCATTTGTTTATTCGTTTTCCAAAAACAAATACTATTTATGAATGGGATCAGTTGTGTAATACCAGCCACATCCCCACAGTTACCAAATCAATTGAGCAAATTATCACCTCCAATCCATCCGCATACATTGATAATTCCAATGCAGATGGCACCCAGTTATTTTCAACTTTAGATACTACAAATTTAAATATTAAGCCGGCTGAAAAAGGCGCACAACTTCCATTGTTTAACCTGCCCTATTACGAAGGGCTTAACCGCTACGACAATAAATACTGGTTGGGCATTTACCAAAGAGATGAATTATTCAGTGTTGCTTTTTTAAAAGAGGTTTGCCAGTTGTGTACAGATACCCAACCCGGCCAGCTTTGCTGCACCGCCTGGAAAACAATCATGATCAAAGGCATTGAAGAAAAAGATAAAGAGAGCTGGAACCTGTTGCTGGAAAAATTTCAAATTAACATGCGCCATGCAGCCAATGAATTAAATTTCCAGGTGGAAGATAATTCTGCGGAAGGGCTTGCACTTAAAAATTACCTGGTAAAGAATTTGAGTATTGATGATACCCGTACGTTTGGTATTTGCATTGGCATCAAGACCCGGAAAAAGAGTGAAATATTCAGCAGCATTCTTGTTCGGAAAAGATACCTGGTAGATTTTTTAGGGATCAAACTGTTTAAGGTATATGATGTTTTATGTGCCAAAGACTTTAATCCAAACGAGCGAACTGAAGAGGTGTTTAGCAGTAGTAATCCAAAATTTGTATTACCTGAACAGGTGCGCAGAAGTGTAATAAAATATTACAAATACAGGGCGGCTATCATTAAGAAATCAGCAAAAGCAAACAAGCCATTGAAACCGGCTTTTTAAAAAAGGGAAGGAAAATGGCTGTATTTGTGCAGTAGTCTCAAACTGTATGGGATAGGGAAGATGGCCGCTCAAGCCAATCATTTTTAAGCAAAAATGCAGTAGCAGGAAGGGTGTCATACAGGTGCCGGATACCTTTCCGTGGCCAGTATAATACTACTCTCCTAACCATTAACAGTTGCTTTTACGGCTTATATTTGACTCGCCTGGCACCTGGCTTTTTGCGTAGCCGGAACGGCATTGGTTGATTACTGTTTACATCCATGGCGACGGAACCTACAATAAAAAAGATGAAGCACTTACTTCATCTTTTTTATTATTAAAGTATATACCTGCCTAATACCGCTGTACTATACGGAATTCAAACCTGTCTGGTGTACTGGTCACCCCGGATGCTGCTCTCCTTTTTTTAAGCATATCCGATTTCCAGTAAGCATGCGCCTTTGCAGTGTCTATTAGTGCTGTTACCAGCATTATTTTCTTATTATCATCTGCATCATGGCCAAAAACCCTGTCGGTGATACCATTGTCAATTCTTTCCTGCTTTCCTTCTGCAAATCCTTTTTGCCATCCGTCCCAGTCCTTAACAGTAAAAGTGGTCATGGAGCGGATCGCTGAATTAATAACCACGGTATCCTGGAAAGTTGCGTTTAAAAAGGAAAATGAAGGCTTACCGCTTACGCCCCCTTTTTGCATGGCCGCTTTAAGCGAGGGGTCTGCTGCAAACGCTTTGGCTTTAGCCATATCATCGGTTTTTACTGCTACGAGTACCATATTGGAATCGTCTACCCCCCGGCCAATTACATAATTATGCATGCCACCCGCAACCCGCATGGAGTCATGCGCATCGTAAGAGGCTTTCCATTTTGAAAAATTGGCCACCTTGTGTTTCACCATTAACATACCCTGTGGGGTGGTGGTGATGGTTGAAGGAGGGTCCATGACGGTAGTTGTACCGGTAGTGCCGCTACTGTCGGTACTGGCGGCTTCGGTAGTACTCTTTTCTTCATTTCCATTGCAGGAGAAAAGGAACAATCCCGCTGCCAAAAAAGACAGCTGGATAAATCGTGATGACATCATTGTTTTATATTTAAGTGTTAAAAAAAATTGCAGGAAGGGAGGGGATAAAGAATTATAGAGAACTAATGTACAAATAATTGATTAGGGAAAAAATTATTTATGCACTTTATTGGATGATTTGTCTGTGGCTATTTAAAGTAGAGAAGCTACCTATAACCGCTGCCCCCTTTAATTTATTGGGGTATATTTTAAATTGTCACAGCGCCAAGTGGTTGGTGGAGGACACCAACCACGGCCCAACCTCGGTCGGTGTCCTCCGACCGAAATCGGGAGCGATCCGATAGCTATCTGATTTGAAATGCACCTATTTATTGACCGTATGCAATGCCGATGCAATTAAAACCTTTACTTTGCCGCTAAAAATAACTACCCCTCCATTGAATCAATCACCTGACTTTACAACCGATGTGCTGATAGCAGGCGCAGGCCCCGGCGGCGCAAGTACTTCTATCTTTTTAGCAAAAGAAAATATACACCATATCATTATTGACAAAGCCGTTTTTCCCAGGGACAAGATTTGTGGAGATGCATTGAGCGGTAAATCCGTGGGCATGCTGAAAAGGATGCTGCCTGAATGGAGCCAACATTTTGTAGCAGATAAAAACAAATCCATCGTTTGCAGTGGAATACAATTTATTGCTTCCGATAATGAGTTGCTCGATATTCCTTTTTTACAAAAAAAAGCAGATGCAGCCAACCCGCCGGGTTTTGTAAGCAGGCGCATTGATTTTGATAATACACTGGCAGGCCTGGTTGATAAAGCCTATGCAACACTACTAACGGATACACTGCTGGAAGATATTGAAGAAACAAATGATGGCTTGTTGGTAATCATCAAAAAAGCGGGGCAGCGCAAAATAATCTTCACTAAAATAATAGTGGGTGCAGAAGGACGCAGCAGCATCGTGGCAAAAAAAATGGCGAAACATACAATGGATGCTGCTCATTACAGCGCCGGCATCCGGGCCTATTACAAGAACGTATCAGGCATGCACCAGGAGAATTTTATTGAGTTACATTTTCTGAAAGAATTGCAGCCGGGTTATTTATGGATATTTCCATTACCAAATGGTGCAGCCAATGTGGGGGTGGGTATGCTCAGCAAATCCATATCGAAAAATAAAGCAAACCTAAAGCAGTTGATGCTGGATGCCATAGCAACACATCCCAATATAAAGGGCCGTTTTGCCAATGCGGTGATGGAAGGCGAGATGGGCGGCTGGGGACTACCGTTGGGTTCTAAAAAAAGAAACCTCAGCGGCAGCCGGTTTTTGCTGACCGGTGATGCCGGTTCACTGATTGACCCTTTTACCGGTGAGGGGATTGGAAACGCCATGGTATCAGCTTTGGTGGCATCAAGGGTGATTAAAAAAGCGGTGGAAGCAAATGATTTTTCTGCCGGTTTTTTACAGCAGTACGATAAAGAATTGTATAAAAAATTATGGACCGAACTAAAACTTAGTCATTACCTGCAAATACTCAGCAGTAATCCACGCCTGTTTAATTTTGTAATTGGAAAAGCCAGCCGCAGCAAAGAACTGCGGGAAACCATCAGTTGTATGTTTGAAAATGTAGACATCCGGAAAAAGTTTACCAACCCGCTTTTTTACCTGAAAATATTATTCAACCGGTAAGGGCCAGAGAGCATCTTTTTTGTTCCGGCCCAATCTACGGATGCAAGGTTACTTTCAACAACAAATCATCAGCCGTAATATAGAGCACATCTTTTGTTTCATTAAAAGCACAATTGGAAGCGGGGCGGTTATAAATTTTTATAAGGGCCAGTCTTTTTCCTTCCGGGGAAATGATGTTAATGCCATCCGGACCTGAACTGAATATATTGCCATACTTATCAATCTTCATTCCATCGGGGCCCTGTTTTATGGTCGCTTTTTCTTTTAAAGGAGCAGCGTCAAGCAATACGCCACCACTTACAATATCCCCGTTTTCATCTAATTGGTAGGCATACCACCTGGGCTTTATATTGTCACTGCTTGCTATATACAGTATTTTTTCATTCAATGACAATGCCACTCCATTTGGCCTTGGGATGGAATCAATGAGTAGCGTTGTTTTGCCCGCCATGTCTATTTTATAAACACCTTCAAAAGTTAATTCTCTTGTAGGATCATTCTCCTTTTTTGGTAACCCGTAAATGGGATCAGTAAAATAAATGTTGTTCCTGCTGTCCGCCACCAGGTCGTTGGGACTATTAAACTTTTTACCATTGTAATTAAATGCAAGTATGGTAAAGTCAGGCGTTGGGGCATCAAATGAAGTATTCAATCTTGCCACATGCCGGTTGCCCGACTGGCAAAGTAATAGGCGTCCTTCGATATCCAATGCCAGCCCGTTGCTGCCATTTTCTCCATCCCGCTTTGCCGTATCTGTATAACCGGAAGGGGTTAAATACAATTTCGTACTGTCCCCGCTTTTCCATTGAAAGATTTTATTTTCCGGCACATCTGAAAAAAGCAATAGCTGTTTGGCGGCAATCCAGAGAGGCCCTTCCGACCAGGTAAAATTTCTTCCAATAACTTCCATGGTAGCATTGCTGTCAATTATAGCAGCAGCCATTTCATCATAGATTTCTATTTTGCCAACGGCAGTGTCTTTAGTTGTTGCTGTACTTTCACGGTTGGCTGGGTTGCAACTGCAATAGGTTACAACGAATGATGCAAAAACAAAAAAAATTTTATTCATAGTGATGTGTTTTAAAGATTCAATGATTATTTCCGTTAAGGCGTTGAGACGTTTTTTGTTTTGCTTTCAAAGGTGACACCTTTTTCAAAAGCTGTCACCTTTGTACCGCCATTCACTGTTGATAGCGGTTAAAAATCAATGCCTGCCCTTTTATCAACGCTGCATCCGCATCCTGGAACTGGAGCTTGCCTTTAAAGTCCAATGCCTCCAGGGCCTTGATGTACAGTGCTAACAAATTGCCTGTTGACACAATGGTAACAATTGCATAATTGCCGGTGCTTACCGCTTTCAATTCTTCACCAATCAGTAAGCCACTTAGATGATGATAATTTTCTTTTCTACCCGCCACTCCAAATAGCAGGTTGGTCCGCACATGAAAGAGGGCATTTAAAATATTTGAATCAATGGTTTCTTTAACTGCCTTTAAAAATGCTTCATTCATTTGGGGAGATAAATCATCGACTTCAACCGATGCTGCCAAAATACTTTTACTGCTGAGCAGGTTAAATATTTCGCCGGTCATGTAAGTTTTTAAATCTTTCAGTATCCCGTTTTGTACCACAATATGTTTGGAATGTGTACCAGGGAAAATGAATAATTGTTCACCAGATGCCACTTCAATAGCACAACCTGCCATCATGGTTTCTTCGCCACGCATGGCATCATTGGCCGAGCGTACTCCGGAGATTATGATAATGGTATGCCTGCATTGCGGGGTAGCAGGAATGGTCTGTGTATGAAGACCGGCCTCCGCTATCTGTAAGGGAATAACTTTATAAGGCAGTTCAAGCATGCCAATGGTAGCAGATGCCATACCGGATATAAGTATGGTAATATCATCCAGCGAATAACCATATTGCTGTTCCAACACTACCATTTGTTGGAGTATAAAATTGGTATAAAACAATACCCGGTCGGTGTCAGGTTGCTCTTTCCATAAAGCATAAGTAGCCGCAATGCCCTGTGTGGACTTAGTTTCCGTTAGAATATTGTTGGAGACTACTTCTATTAATCTTAGCCTGAAAGAAGTAGTACCCCAATCGCAACTGATAAATTTTTCCATGTATGCTTTAATTAATCATTACCGGGATGTTGGGTTTTTTAGCAATTTAGAAATGGCTCTTTAAATACGAATGAGCCAGGATACATAAATCAATATGTTGCTTTGTCGTTCCTCACTTCAATACGTTCTACCTTGCCTACCAAAAATATATAACACAATGCGCCTGCAATACCAAGTGCTCCAATGAATAAAAGTGCCGGGGCAAAGTTGCCATTTTTTACCAGGTAACCAATTACCAATGGTACTACAATAGCTGAAAGTCCCCCAATAAAATTAAACACGCCGCCTGTTAAACCTACCAGGTGTTTTGGCGATAGCGTGGATACAAATACCCAGGTAATAGAAGCAAAACCGTTTCCGAAAAAAGCAATGCACATAAACATAATAATGAGTGCGGGACTGCTTACATAATTGGCCCCAATAATAGAGAGGCTGAGTAAAAGCCCGGTGATGACAGGTGTTTTTCGGGCTGTACTGGCAGATACTCCTTTCCTGATCATATAGTCGGATAAAAAGCCGGCCAGTAAAATTCCGGCAAAAGCTGCAATAAACGGAACTGAAGCAAGGAAGCCGGATTTGATAAAATCCATTCCCCTGTATTTAACAAGATAAGTTGGAAACCAGGTAAGAAAAAACCACATGGTGCCGTTTACTGTAAACTGGCCAATATAAATGCCCCATAATTTTTGATGGCTGAATACTTCCTTTAAATCATTCCACTTAAATGGTGTACGATTTGCAGTAAGGGTTGTCTTTTTTCTATTGATAAGGCCTCCACCTTTTTCAATATAGTCCAGTTCTGCTTCATTCACTTTGGCATGGTCTGCCGGATCCCTGTAAATAAAATACCAGCCAATTCCCCATATAACCCCGATGATGCCGGTAATGATAAACAGTCCCTGCCATCCGGCGTAAAATTGTAATGTTGTAAGTGCTGGTGCAAGAAATGCGAGCCCTGCAAACTGTCCCGAAGTATAGATGGCAATTGCAGTGGCCCTTTCTTTATCGGGGAACCAGCTTGTTACAATCCGGTTGTTGATGGGGTAGGAGGGAGCTTCAAACACCCCAATCAGCATACGCAATACAAATAGCATCATAAAGCCTGTTGCAAAGCCCTGGGCTACTGTTACAAGGGACCATATAATAATGCTAAACGTATAAACGATCCTTGCACCAAACCGGTCGGCCATGATACCGCCTGGTATTTGCAATATGGCGTAGGTCCAGCCAAATGCAGAAAAAACATAACCCAATTGTACCGGTGACAGTTTAAGGTCTTCCGTTATCCCGGTAGCTGCCACAGAAATATTACTCCTGTCCATATAATTGATGACCACGCTTACAAAGATGGCAGCAAGTATCCTAAATCTAACCCTCGAAGGTTGTTGTTGAGTTGATAATTTCATATATAGCGCCAGTCAATCTGTTCGAAGTAAATGAAATAAAAAAATTCATTTTTTTACACGCGGTAAAAACTACAGTTCTTATGTGCTTAACTATTTAATCCGGCAATCAATTGCCGGGCTTTTTGCGAAAGCTCTGCCAGGTATGTTTCATTGATGATGGAAGCATGATTTACCAATGCACTGCCAATACCAAATGCCACTGCACCTGTTGCTGCAAATGATTTTATATTGGCTGCATCAATACCGCCGGTTGGCATTACCCGGATATGGTTGAACGGTGCCAATATGTTTTTTATATAAGCCGCATCTAACGCAGGAAATATTTTTACAATGTCTGCACCATGATTGTGTGCAATCAATATTTCTGTTGGTGTAAAGGCGCCGGGGATGCTTACCACGCCTGCATTGTTGGCGGCTTTAATTACTTCAATATCCAGTGAAGGGGATATCAGGAATGCAGCACCCGCCGCAATTGCATTTGCCGCATCCGTTTTGTTGAGCACCGTTCCGGCACCTATTAACATCCTGCCTTTAAAGACATCGCCCAATTGTGCGATGAGCGGTAATGCTTCGGCTGAATTCAATGTTATTTCTAGTAATCGAATACCGCCGGCGTATAAAGCATCTGCAATCGCCAAAACATTTTTCGCCGGCATGCCCCTGAGAATAGCTACAATTTTATGTTCAAGAATCCGGGAGAGTGTTGTCATGTTATTAAAAATTGAACCTACCTGTACATTGCCAATTTTAAGATACATCAAATATATACATTCGCATTAATCAAATCTTTTTTATATGAAAGCAGCTTTAAAATGTTTTCTAAGCATAGTAATGGGCAGTGTATGATTAAGTGGAAAAGAAAATAATCTTCCCGGATGACCTGGAGAAAAATAGCAGTATTAACAAAAATGATTTTTTCACCTGTTATATTTTTCCGTGGGTTGCGAAAAATAGCCGGCCATTCATTTTTGTAATGAAGATCGATGATGACTAAAAACAAATTTCCGGCTGATTTGATGCCATTATAATGACCAATATTTTCAGCATTGGCAAGAAAACTAAAAATAAAAAATATTGAGAAATATTAAACGAAAATACATTGAAGGCTGCAAGGCCTGCGACCCAAACAGTCCATCTGTAAAATACGGCGCCCGAATAATACTACTTCTTGTAGTATAGGGTTTGTTCATTCAAAATCTGTTATTGTATTTGAAATACAGTTAAATTCGATCCCGGGCTTTTTCTTTTCACCATTAATTTAAAAATTATGTTTAAAATAAATCTTACTTTGATTGCATTTATTTGTATCGTGTGTCTTGTCTCTTGTAAGCAGGGTGGAAATCCGCCAATGCCAGGATTTAACGATAAGGACTCTGATCCCAAAGCCATCCAGGTTGTGGATGAAGTTATGGCTGCGCAGGGCGGAAGAAAAAATTGGGATAATACCCACTTTATAGCATGGAATTTTTTTGGCAACCGCAAACTGATCTGGGATAAATTCACCGGGAATGTGAGGATAGAATACCTTAAAAATGATATGAAAATATTGGTCAACATCAACGACGGGAAAGGAAAAGTATATAAGGATGGGGCGGAATTAACTCAGCCTGATTCGCTGGCAAAATACCTGGAAGAAGGACGTAAGGCCTGGATCAATGATTCATATTGGTTGGTCATGCCTTTTAAAATGAAAGATTCGGGCCTCACATTAAAATATCTTGGGGAGGATACAACAGCTAAAGGTGCCAAATCTGATGTATTGCGGTTTACCTTTGCGGGGGTGGGTGTAACTCCCAACAATGGGTATAAGGTTTGGGTAGATAAACAATCTCACCTCGTATCTCAATGGGCTCATTATAAAGATGCGGCCCAGCCTGAACCAAATTTCATCACCTCGTGGGAAGACTACAAATCCTATGGAAATATTAAACTGTCGTCCCTGCGTGGGCCTGACCGCAGCATCACTGATATCTATGTATTTGATAAATTACCCGACTCCGTTTTTACATCTTTTACCCCGGTAAATCTAAGCCGGTTATAGCAGCTAACCTGGAATGCTATTTGGTGGGGCCATCAAGGGAATTCACTTTCCTGTTCTTACAAAAAACCGGTACACCGGCTTCTCCCAATGAAGATCGTTTGTAAAATAATTAAAACAGAAAATAGCATGACAGCGAAACAATTATTGATACCAGCTTTGTTTATAATATGGTCAGCAGGCTGCCAAACCACAAGGGTCAAACAATCGGCCACCGTCGGCGATCGTGTGTTAACCGGTACAATTGATACGCTCATTCTGCCAGCACCGTTTGCTACACAGTCCACCAGGAATATCTCAAAAGTGATAGGCTGGCCACAGGACAAAACACCGGTTGCGCCAACTGGCTTTGCAGTTACAAAATTTGCCGATGGGTTAGATAATCCCCGCTGGATTTATGTAGCACCGAATGGGGACATTTTTATTGCAATGGCGAATACCATCAGTGATGGATTTACTAAAACTGCAGGCGAGAAACAGCCCGGTACGAAAAGCAGTAATACTATATTATTGCTAAGAGATAAAGATGGAGATGGGGTACCTGAATTAAAAAAAGTTTTCCTGGCCGGCTTAAACAGGCCGCTGGGAATGCTGATATTAAGGGGGAAATTTTATGTAGGCAACACGAATGGTTTATGGATGTATCCTTATGAAGATGGGCAAACTGAAATGACGGCAGCGGGTACAAAAATTGTAGAGCTGCCTGCTGGTGGGTATAATAATCACTGGACCAGGAATTTAATTGCCAGCCGGGATGGGTCAAAGATTTATGTATCGGTTGGTTCTGGAAGCAATGTGGCAGAACGTGGATTGGATAACGAAATAAGACGGGCCAATATTTTAGAAATAAACCCTGATGGAAGCGGTGAAAGAATTTTTGCAAGTGGCTTACGGAACCCGGTGGGATTGGGTTGGGCAACCGGCACCAATATTTTGTGGACAGCAGTAAATGAAAGAGATGGTTTAGGCGACGACCTGGTGCCTGATTACGCTACCAGTGTAAAGGAAAATGGTTTTTACGGATGGCCCTTTGCATATTATGGTAATAATGCCGATCCGAGAATGAAAGGGGAACGAATGGATTTGGTAAACAGCACCATTACACCCGATGTTTCCATGGGTGCCCATACGGCATCATTGGGACTTGTTTTTAATGAGAAAAATTATTTAACACCCGCTTATGCCGGAGGGATGTTTATTGGTCAGCATGGTTCCTGGAACCGAAGTGAACTGTCGGGATATAAAGTGGTGTATGTACCCTTTGCCAATGGTAAACCTTCAGGACCGGTGCAGGATTTTTTGACCGGGTTTATTGCAAACAGGGACAATAGTACCGTATATGGCAGACCGGTTGGGGTGGCATTTGCAAGGGATGGATCTTTGCTGGTGGCTGATGATGCAGGTAAAACAATCTGGAGGATCAGGAAGAAGTAAGAAGCAGGCCCGACTGTCATATAAGGTAGCATCTGATAAATGGGAATGAGGCTGAAAACAATTGTGCCGGGGCAATATAAAGAGCCCCGGCAGTTATTTTTTTTATAGGCTTTAATTATCAATCCATCACTTCATAAATACTCATGGGCTGGGCTTTGTTTTTCAAAACTACTTCTCCAACTTTCTTACAGGTGAAAGATTCCTTTACTTTTTGATATGCGTTTTCATTGATGATGATCTGGCTTTCTTTTGCTGCTGACTGTAAGCGCTGTGCTGTGTTTACGGTATCCCCAATCACGGTGTAGTCTAAACGTTTTAAGTTTGCGGAGCCAATATTGCCTGAAATCATTTCGCCACAATTGATACCTATGGAGACTTTTGGCGAAAAAGAGATACCCGCTACAACCGGCAATTTTTCAATATGCGATCTTACAGCGAGGCAGGCTTCAATGGCCCTGTCTAAATGATATTCGCCGCGGAATACAGCCATGATGGCATCCCCGATAAATTTATCAATATAACCTCCCTGTGCAATAATTTCCTTTACCATGATATCAAAATAACTATTGAGTAATTTAACCACGATGTCTGGTGATTCTGTTTCGCTGATAGCAGT
>JBBQTL010000156.1:0-14256 GCA_038213285.1 Chitinophagales bacterium | reverse complement strand
CGCAGAACAAAGACCCGGGTCATTGACCTGGTTAATATCTGCCGGGCAGGTTATTGTGGGCTTTTCGTTATCTGTAACCGTTACTGTTTGAGTGCTCCATGAATCATTCAATGAAGGATCAACTGCAGTCCAGGTAATAGTAGTTTGACCTACCGGGAATACCACTAAAGGAACAAATAGAGGAGATACCGGATCAACAGAAGGCGTTGGTAGTCCGGGATAATTGGAGGTAACAGTTACATGACCTGAATTATCGCTGGCAACCGGATAAGTTATATCGGTAGATCCATCGCAATTAGCCGGTGTGTTAAATATACCGATCGGGGGATTGATAGAAATTGCCGGATCTATAATGTCATTGACAAGGATTGTTTGCTCACAGGTAATAACATTGCCATGAATATCAGTGGCAGTCCAGGTAACGATGGTAGGTCCAATTGGGAACTGTGCAGAAGAATGATCATTCACAACAGTTATGGTACTGCCACAATTATCAGTAACGACTAGTTGCTGCAAAGTTATCGTTGCATAGCTAGCTGCAGGATCAGTAACCGTTGTAACCGGGGCCGGACAAGTAATAACGGGCTTTTCGTTATCGGTAACAGTTACCGTCTGGTCACAACTCGCTGTATTCCCGGAAGCATCTGTTACGGTCCATTTTACGATGGTAGTGCCTACAGGATACACATTTGAAGAAGAATGATCGTTGGTAACGGAGGCTACAGAACAGTTATCACCGGATGCAGGTGCAGTTAAGGTGATGATGGCACTACACTGGCCTGCGTCGTTGTTTACACTTACGTCCGAAGCACAGGTAATGGTGGGTATCTCTGTATCGTTTACCGTAACTTTTTGTATACAGGTTGATGTATTATTGTTCACATCTTTCACAGTCCATATTACATCAGTAGTTCCCAATGGATAAATATTTGAGGGATGATCATTTATTACTGATTCAACCCCACAATTATCAGATGTAGATGGAGCAATTAATATAACTGTTGCATCGCACTTACCGGGTGTATTACTTACTAAAACATCGGCTGCGCAATTGATAACTGGCATTTCGTTATCGGCAATTGTAACTGTAAAGCTGGTGGAAGCTGTATTATTGTTTTGATCTGTAGCTGTATAAGTAACCGTAGTAACGCCTGCAAAAAATGTTTCAGAAGCTGCACCGCCTGCAACAACAATCCCACCTGCAGGCAGGTTAGAAGGAGCAGGAGAACCAGCGGTATAAGCAACAGTTAGTGTTGTTGGGCAGGCAGTATTTACACCGGGATGAGTCCAGCTATGAACGGCACTGCAATTACCAATACCGTCATCACTTGTATTAAGGGATGCATTTGCAGGCGCCATTAAACCTGGAACAGGGAAAACCGTTACAATCGCTGGCGACGCAGTGGTGCTACAACCAGTTACAGCGTCCGTTGCCGTTAGTGTATAATTTGTAGTTACTGTTGGACTAACTGTGATGTTCGCATTATTTGGAAGACCTGGCAATGCAACTGGACTGGCCGTCCAGGAAAACTGGGGAGATGGTTGAATTGTGCCACTGATAACCACATCATCGATTGCCCACCATGAAGTGTTGTTACTGAAAAAGTTTTGGTTAGTAGTATTGAATAAGAATCTTATCCTGAAATTACTGGAATTTACATAGGCTGATACACCGAAGCTTTCCGTTTCGAAATTGTTCGCACTTCCCTGGTTATTGGTGAACGTTCCAAGCGTTGTCCATGTACTTCCTCCATTCGTTGAAACCTGTACAGCACCCGAACCGGAACTATTTCCTTGTTTATAAGTATGATTAAAAGTAAGTGTAGAAAGGCTTGCAAAACCTGTTGTGTTTATTATGCCCGAAGTTAAGCTGGAACTGACAACGGAGGAGCCCCCAAAAATACTACTTGACCCCGCAGTTGCAACCATCAGTTTGCCTCCACCGATGCTTGAAAAAGTAGCAACGCTGTTAACATTTGTGCCGCTGGTTTCCTGTTGCCATATTTGACTGCGATCTCCAGTCGAAGTTCCTGATGTTCCGAAACTGGAAGTAGTATTGAAATTTTCACTCAATACTAAAGCAGGCACCAAGGATGAGATGCTAGCTGTCCCGGTTAGATTTACGCTACTACCGGTGCATATAGCAGAAGATACTGGTGTTGCAACAATTGATGTGGGCGAAGCTTTTAATGATACAGTTATGGTACTTGTTGCAACCGGGCATGGTCCGGCTCCATCCGGATCATTCGTAGTTAATGTAAGTAACACTGATCCACTGGTTATGGAAGGGGTATATACTGTACTTAAATTTGAAGGATTACTAAAACTTCCGCCTGGCGCACTCCATGTAGCGGAACCGGCGCTGCCGCCGATGATTCCGGAAAGTGTTGTTGTTGCTCCTGAGCAAACAGACTGGTTCGCACATGCATTGGCAGTTGCAGATGCATTGATGGTCACCACCATTTGATCTGCATTAGCAATACATGCGCCAGCAGGGTCATTGGTAGTGAAGGTTAAGGTTACCGCCCCCGCTGTTATGTCTGCGGCAGAAGGAGTATAAGTAGTAGCGAGGCTGGCTGCGTTTACAAAAGTTCCGCTGCCACTTGTTGTCCATGTTGATGATGTCACACCTGTTCCCGATCTTGCACCACTCATTGAAACTTGTGAGCCTGAACAAATAGTTTGATCTGCTCCAGCATCAGCATTAGCAGCAACATTGATTGTTATCACCATCTGGTCCGAAACCGCATTGCAAGGACCTGCAGGATCATTCGTAGTTAGCGTAAGAGTGATATTGCTACCCGCAGCAAATTCTGCAGCGGAAGGTGTATAGGTTGCATTTAGCGCAGTATTATTGGGGGCAAATGTTCCGGCACCCCCACTCCATGTTGCACTGCTGGCACCTCCGCCCCTGGAGCCGGAAAGTGTCACTGCTGATAGGGGAGAGGAACAAATCGTTTGATCGGCGCCTGCGTTAACGGTTGCTAATGGGTTAACTGTTACGGTCATTTGATCGGAGCCGGCACCGCATGACCCGGTTGGATCATTGGTAGTCAGTGTTAATACCACTGATCCCGTAGTTCTGTCCGCGGCGGATGGTGTATAAACCGTATTTAGATTCGTAGTACTTGAAAATGTACCTGTGCCACTTGTTGACCAGGTGGAAGCAGTTACACCAGTGCCAGCTCTTGATCCCGCAAGACTTAGAGTAGAACCCGAACAAATTGTTTGGTCTACGCCGACTACGGCTGTTGCAGGAACATCAACAACCTGTGTCTTCGATGCAGTAGCTAAACCACAAGAACCGCCCGTAGTGGTTAAGGTCAAAGTAACTGTTCCATTAAATGTTACCGAAGGTTTCCATGTCGCATTTAACGTTGTTGCGTTTGGTGAAAATGTTCCTCCGATTCCGCCGTCTGACCAAATGCCCCCCGTAGCGCCACCACTTACCGACCCACCAAACGCAGCGGAAGTTCCACCCTGGCATATTGCGGCTAATGCTGCACCAGCATTGGCGGTCGGGACAGTGATATTTAAATTTACTGATATGAAGGTTGTGTTTCCAGGTCCAACTCCTCCACCATTATCACCAAACCAGGAAATCCCTTCGTAAACGATATCGAAAGTGATATTATTGATACCTGCTGACAGTGGAGTACTGTAGCCTGAAGTAGGGGTAACGATAAAATTTGAAGCAGTTAAAGGTAATGTATAAGTGATCGTTGCACCCGGCGCCAGGCTCGCTGCATCCGTACGTACATAATAGTCGCACCAACTGCCTGTAGGGTTCCCAACACAGCTACCTGATGCATTCCATTTTACACCAATGTTTATATTCTTGCCAACATCATCCCAGGTAGCTGTTCCAATATTTTTGACTGTCACTTTCACATTTCTCGTTTCACCTGCACACCAGGAGGTGGCTGATTTTGTACCCCCTTCGGTGAGATCCATAGAAATGAACTGGCTTTTAAAAGTTAGCTGTGTGTAGGAAACGACTACTTGTCCCCTAAAACCATCACCACCTGTCCTGTCCGCACTTGAAGTACTCCTTCCGCCACTTCCGCCTCCACTAAGTGCAGATGCGTCATTACCATCGCCGGTATTGGTCCTTCCATTTGCGCCCGCACCTCCGCCCCCCGATCCTCCGGCACCTCCGGTTACTCCTGATGTACTTGAACCTGAGCCAGTATTTCCTGCGCCACCGCCACCGCCACCGCTGGCTGAAGCGATGGCGTCTGCACCTTTTCCACCATTGAAAGTAATTCCCGTGGCTAATGCACCACCGGCACCTGTTGCATCATTTCCATCGCCCACTTTTCCACCACCGCCGCCGACTGCGGATACTGGCACTGAAGATGCAAAAATGGTTGTTCCTCCATTATTGCCGTTGCCTTGATTTACGCCTGTTCCACCCGCTCCCACAGAAACGTTTATTACCTGTCCTGGGTTTACACTTACGTTGATAGCTTTTGTGTAAGTTCCCCCGGCCCCACCACCGCCTACCCGTGTTGTGAAAATACCCCCATTAACACCACCTCCAGCACCCCCACCGCCCCATGCTTCTACAGTGACAGTGTTAACTCCAACGGGAACTATGAAAGTTCCTGAAGAAGTAAATGTTTGGGATTGACCCAAAATATCACTTACAAAACACAAGTTTGCGATCAGGAGGGATACTGATAGTAATAATGCTTTCAAAATAGAATTTTTACCAGCTTGTGCAAAAGGTAAATATATTGTGAGTTGGCAGTTTGCAATCGCTTTCATGTTATTTGTTGTTTAAAGGATAGATATGGTTTCGGGCGTGGCCTGACAAATTAATTTTTCAGGAAGCAAAGGATAGATAAGTAATTAGTGAAAAGAAAAAAGTGCGGTATAAATGGCTAAATCAGCTTTACATCTTCGGATGGTTTTTGCCGGGGCGGCATTTATTTTACAGCAATAATTAATCAATAACCAGGGAATGAATAACGCAACAATTTTTAGCGGAACTGTTTTAGGGAAAGGTAAACATGTAATCATTGTTCGTTATTAATAGTAAAGAAATGAGCCATTTATAATAATGACAGCTACCGTATTAAAGACTGGATATGAGGCTTTTGACTAACCCAGGCATACCTTACCCGTTAAGGCTAGGCCTTTGAATACGTAAGGAACGAACTAATTAATTTTTTTTTTGGATGAGGATACCTTACAACGAAAAGGTTTTGAGAGGATATAAAAAGATAGTGTATAAAAAGTAAATGTGCTGGTTAAATAGGTACCTTAAAACCTGGTAGTTTTTTATGATAAAGGAATTTAAAAATAGCAAAACAATTATCCAAAGTATTAAACATTTTTAGATTATCTAAAATAAAATTAACCATATTTTTTATTTTTTGCTGAAGGCTGCCTTTTAAAAAAAAACTGTTAACCTATGTCGTTCAGTTTGTGATCATTAAAGAATGTCTTATAAAACATTCGAGCCGCAAGATATTTTTCAAAAATAAGAACCGGTGCTTGCTAACACTTAAAAAAATTGGATACAGTATCCGCAAACAGGTTGGTGTATTTTATGACTTTACCAGCTAAACCATATTTTTATGAATAAGCATATTTTGATTGCATCGGTCCTTTCAGGAGGATCGACAGTACTGTTTTATTTGACGCCTCGTAAAAGCGGAGACAGCATGGCGGATCAACAGATGCTCCTATCCCATTCACTCCATCTGACCAATGTATTTGCTAAAGCCAGGTACAGTTAAACTGGTGGATATTTTTTCAGCATGTAGCATGGGATTAACAGGTTAATGATGCGTCTGCAGCGTTTGAAGATGGCAGGGGGTGCGATACCAACCCTTTAATGCCCTGCAGGAATTCAAACTGGTACACACTTCTATAACAGTAGCCTGCTGCTTTCGTTCAAACTGTAGTCTATAGCACTCGTTAAAACATTTTTTTAAATACGCTCTTTTGCTCGGTCATGAATGGTGCTACTGCGCAGCTTTAAAAAACCGCCGCTCCTTTTGGAAAGTGCCGTCCTTATTTCGGCTGCAAGCGACAAAGCGATCTCTTCCGGGGTTACAGCGCCTATATCCAACCCGATTGGCGCATAAATTCTTCCCATGTCTGCTTCCGTTATAGCAATTCCTTCTTCAGCCAGCTCACGCCATATTTTTTCTGTGCGCATTCGTGGACCCAGCATACCAATATACGGAGCCGGTGTAGCCAAAGCCTTTGGTAAATTGTACTTATCCGTTTTATAATCGTGCGACATCAATACAATCACCGTATGTTCATCAACAGGCAAATCAGCAAATCTTTCCGGGGCTACTACCTCATCTGCAATGGCAGTAATGCTGGTATTTAATTTCTGTGGATTGGCTACAATCGTTACCCTCCAGCCAATTTCTTTTACCAACTTGCTAAAAGGATATACATCATATTGAAACCCCATCAACACTATATTAATTTCGGGTGGCAATATTTCGATAAAGGTTTCAACTGCTTTATCATCCTGTAGCAAAAATTTACGGGGGGAAGATTTTCCTTCAACCAGTTGTTCGGAAATTGCAAGGATGATCTGCTTTTCAAGAAGGTCGTTCCCTATAAAATGGAGACTTTCCGGGGCAGTATATTTTATTACATTGCCTGCTTTAGTGTTTAACCAATCGCCTTCCACCCGGGTAATGGTGATCAAAACATGCGTTTGCCTGTTTACCGCAAGGCTGGATTTCAAAATTTCTACCGGGTTGTTTTTATCATGGAAATTCAGTGGAGTAAACAACACATCAATAATTCCATTACACCCCAACCCCACCCCTATCTGGTATTCATCATCACTGCTGGTATCGTAGGTAATTAATGTGGATACCGACTTTGCAATAGCCTGCCTGGCCCGTTTCAGCGCATCACCCTCCAGGCATCCACCACTGATACCACCTACCCATATACCATTATCCATTACCAGCATCCTGGCCCCGGTTCTACGATAAGACGAACCTTCTACTCTTACCACTGTGGCAAGGGCAGCGCTGGTAGTGGCTGTATCAATATTATCATACGCATGAATGATTGCCTTTATTTCTTTCATATTTCAGGAAGATCAAATTACTGTTGAAGGAAAAATAGTTGGTTGTCCGCCGGAATCAAATATTTCCATCCCGATATACCGGCAGGAAATGATTTCGGAATACAGGACAAATGTAATTTTTTTACCGTTTCAAATAAGGATTGAATCACTGATTATCGGCTGCATCACGGATTATTGGATTAAAGGAATTCCCGGAACCAGGAAGTAACGATTTGGAAATACCTGTGTAATCCGGCAATCCCTAAAATCCGTATTTCAAAATGTCTTTGCATCACGCATTGATACCGAACTATTTCCTGCTTTCAGATGATATTCCCGTCAATTAGTAAAAAGACGTTAGTTTGTAAGCAAAACAGGTAACCCGGTTAAAGATTACCTGTTTTAAAAATTATCACCTGGTGGCTTACCAAAAAAATGAATACAAGGCAACCAGCACTCCTGCTATAATCAATGCTCCCACTGCAAAGCCATTGTTCATTTTAAACATGCCACGGTCTACTTCCAGGCCATTGGTTTTAACGCCCCGACTATTTTCATACATACTGATGATGTACATAATGATCACACAAATGGCGAACACAAATCCCATCCGGTCGAGGAAAGGTATCTCATATAGAGAACTACCATCCGGTTGCTTTACAAGCGTGGCAAAACCAAGCGGTTCAAGAAAGGAAAGGTTGATAACGGAAGGAATAAATTTGAAAAAGATAGATAATGCAAAGCCGCCAATGGTAGCAAATAAGGCTGCATTGGACGTGGTTTTCTTCCAGAAGAAACCGAGTATAAACATGGCAAAAATACCCGGACTTACAAAGCCGGTATATTCCTGTATAAATTCGAAGCCACCTTTTTTATCGATTCCCATAAAAGGCGATAACAGGCAAGCGATCAGCATGGCTGCCAATACTGCTATTTTACCGGTTTGAACCAATTGCTTTTCCGAAGCATTTACATTTAATTTTTTCTGATAAATATCCAGGGTAAAAATGGTAGAGATACTATTGGCCTTCCCGGCAAGAGAAGCCACAATTGCGGCGGTTAATGCAGCAAATGCCAACCCCTTCAGCCCCGAGGGTAACAGGTTTAATAAAACAGGATAGGCTTTATCCTGCACCAGTTCACCATTCACCATCATCTCCGTTTGAAAATAGCCTTCCTGGTACAACACATAGGCTGCAATACCCGGTAATACCACAATCACCGGCATCAAAAGTTTTAAAAATGCAGCAAACAAAATACCACTCCTTGCAGTCTTTAAGTCTGCACCCAGCGCCCGCTGCGTGATGTACTGGTTACATCCCCAATAGTTTAAATTTACAATCCACATGCCGCCCACCAACACAGTCAGCCCGGGCAAGCTTGGATAGTTTTCATCCCCATTTTTAAAGATCATGTGAAAATGGTCATCTGATTTTTCCATCATCAATTTAAAGCCATTGATCACACCGCTGGTTTGGTAATGATCCGCCACCATGGTTAATGCTATATAGGTAGTAACAAGACCGCCCAGTATTAAAAAGAATACTTGTATCACATCGGTGTATCCAATTACCTTCATACCACCCAACGTGATGATGATGGCAAAGATGGCCAGCCCATACATACAGACGTACAAATTAATACCGGATATGCTGCTGATGGCTAAAGCGCCGAGGTAAAGAATGGACGTAAGGTTTACAATCACATATAGCAACAACCAAAACACCGCCATAATCATCGCCACCGTAGAGTTATACCGCTGGTTCAGAAACTGGGGCATGGTGTAAATCTTATTCTTCAGGTAAACGGGAATAAAGAAGATGGCTACAATCATCAGGGTAGCTGCCGCCATCCACTCGTAGGTTGAAATTGCCAGTCCCATTTTAAACCCATTTCCGCTCATACCGATAAACTGTTCGGCACTGATATTACTTGCAATCAGTGATGCTCCAATGGCCCACCAGGTCAATGACCCTTCTGCTAAAAAATAATCATGCGACGCTGATACGGTAGCTTTCTTTTTTTTGCGGTACACCATGTAACCATAGCCGGATACAATCAGAAAATAAATTAGAAAAACAATGTAGCCCTGGTTTTTTAAGGCATTCATATAATCGTTACAATTTAAATTTTAAAAAAATAGGAGAAATTGAAAAGGGTTAAAGAAGAATAAATATAAACCAGGACTATCGAAATAAGTCGTCTAGCTGCAAATTGGTATAATCTGACTCAAAATTGATAATATTTGAATAACTGGCAAACTCTTCACGTGTGTGCAGGGTGGTTAATACAATGCATTGCATTCCAGCATTGGCAGCAGCTTCCACTCCTTTTAAACCATCTTCAAATACAATACAGTCAGCAGGATTTGCTCCCAGCAAACCGGCGCATTTCAGGTAGGTTTCTGGATGAGGCTTGCTGAATGAAACATCATCAGCGCTTACGAGTGCATCAAAATAACGACGTATATTTAAACCATCGAGTACGAAGTCGATATTGAACATGATGGCCGCCGAGCCAATGGCCATTTTGATATTACGTTGTTTTGCTGATTCTAAAAAACCGTGCAGGCCATTGATCAATTTAAGCTGAGGACGAAAAGCTTTTTGATACGCTTTTTCTTTTTCAAGCGACATGATGTTTTTTTCTTCCAAGGTAAACCTGCCGGGAAACATCCGCTCCAGTAATTCATCATTTTTACCATAGCACGCTTCCTTCATTTGCTCCATACTCAGGTTGGCGCCCAGGCCATTTAATATGCCATGCCACGCCTTGATATGATAGTGCATATCATCGATCATTGTGCCGTTGAGGTCGAAGAGGAAGGTCATGGTTGATGGTTCGGGGTTGATGGTTGATGGTTTGGGGTTGATGGTTGATAGTTCAGCTATACCGGAACCCTTTTTGATCCAAATCTTTTATATATTTAATAAAGGAAGTTATCTTTTTGCTGATCGTTATACATTTTGATTGTAGGTCTTCAAATCTTTCAGCCGTTATATAATTTCTATCGCATGCCCGGTACAATTGTGACCTTACTTCTCCGTTGGAATCTTTGGATATCAATAAAAAATTACAAAACTCCTTGTTTCCGGATCGATCCTTCAGCAATATTATCCATCACCGAACCAGAAGCTGCATTTATTTGATTTTTTAATTCCCAATCTTTCGAAAATGGTTCCACCATATACTTTTGATAAATATCAATCGCCTGTTGCCTTGCAAGCTGCCATATTTCCAAATCTTCAAAATTTGAAACTGTTGCCATGATATCCAATTTTGATAATTAAGCGTCAACTGCCAAAAATCTACCGCAACCATTCAACCATCAACCATCAACTATCAACTCATCAACCTTCAACCATCAACTATGTACCTTCTCGTCGAGTAAAATCAATGCAAATACTGCGTAATTTAAAATGTCGTAATAGTTGGCATCTATTCCTTCGCTCATGATTGTTTGGCCCTCATTTTTCAATATCTGTTTTATCCGAAGCAGTTTTGCCAAAATTAAATCAACAAAACTCTCCTGGCTCATTTGTCGCCATGCTTCCCCATAATCATGATTTTTTTCTTCCATCAGTTTTTTGGCAACCCGAATTTTCCCGTTATATAAATCTGCTACCCTTTCTATTGGCAATTCCTCTGTTTCATCATCCTCCAGGCCCAACTGTATCAAACCAATAATACTGTAATTCAATATTCCCTTAAACTCGCTTGTAATATCATCGCCTATCATCTGCAAGCCTTTTTCCTGGATGGTGCGTATTCTTTTGGCCTTAATGTAAATCTGATCAACCACGGAGATAGTGCGGTATACCCTCCAGGAAGTACCGTAGTCGGTCGTTTTCTTTAAAAAAATATCCCGGCAGGTTTCAATTGCGGAGTCGTATTGTTGGTCTGTGTTCATTGTTTGTTGTAAGTGTATAATTTTGTGCTGTCAAAAATACCGTTTCTAACTGATGTACACACTTAACTGTAAAGGAAAATTATTGGTGATGGATCGCCCACTTATAATGGGCATCATCAATGCCACACCCG
This sequence comes from Chitinophagales bacterium, assembly GCA_038213285.1. Taxonomy (GTDB): domain Bacteria; phylum Bacteroidota; class Bacteroidia; order Chitinophagales; family Chitinophagaceae; genus Ferruginibacter. The sequence goes on along the minus strand of JBBQTL010000156.1, from coordinate 3,161 downwards.
ACTCATTTTATAAAGGGCATTACCCGCCCGGATTGGATGGGATTGTTTCACTCGCAGGGAAAATGATTGCTGAAGGAGCCGGCATATTGGATATTGGCGGACAAAGTACCCGGCCCGGAAGCGTACGAATTGCTGCGAATGAAGAAACAGAAAGGGTATTACCAGTAATTGAAGCCATTTACTCAAAATACCCGGAGGCCATCATTTCGATAGACACCTACCACGCACGGGTAGCCGAATTAGCGGTTAGGGCCGGCGCCACAATTGTAAATGATATCAGCGGTGGCACTATGGACAATGATATGCTGACTACCGTTGCTGCTTTGAAAGTGCCGTATGTTTGCATGCACATGAAAGGCACTCCAAACAGCATGCAAAAGGAAGCAGTGTATGAGGATGTGGTAAAAGAAGTGTTGGATTATTTTATTTTTAAGGTTGCTGAATGTAAAGCAGCCGGCATACACGATATAATAATTGATCCCGGATTTGGCTTTGGCAAAACCATTGTTCACAATTTTCAATTATTAAAACACCTATCCATATTTAAAATGCTGGATAAACCCATACTGGCCGGGATATCAAGAAAAAGCACCATTTATAAAACACTGGGCATTACGGCTGAAGAAGCCTTAAACGGAACAACCGTTTTGAATACCATTGCACTTTTGAATGGAGCATCTATATTAAGGGTTCATGATGTGAAAGAAGCAAAGGAAGCGGCTGATCTTTTAATTGCTTACAGCAAAATATAGGACATCATTTTCCTGTCAATTTTTTATCCCTTTACATATTGCTGGTCATAAAAAAAGCGTTCTTCACAGGAAGAACGCTTTTTTAATTTATTGTATTGAATTATTTTTTGGAAGTCGTATCACTTTGCGCTTTTTGCATTGCGTCCATCGCTTTTTTCTGTTCTGCTTCCATCTTTTTTCTTTGCACTTCGGCTTCTGCAGTTGCCTGGTCAACACTTACTACATCTACTACTTCTACTTCAAAAAGTAAATTGGTGTTTGGCTTAATTTCGCCACCTGCTCCTTGTGCTCCATAAGCTAGGGAAGAAGGTATGTACAATTTAGCTTTACCGCCTTTTTTCAAAAGAGATAAACCATCTGTCCATCCTTTGATAACGCTACCTGGTGTACCAGGCTGTGCACCCATATTAACCGGTAAAACTTCTAAATGGCCAAATGCGCTGTCTTTATTAGAATCAAAAACTTTTCCTTCGTCCAGTGTTTTGCCGGTATAAAACACTTTCAATACTTTGGAAGCATCCACCGCATCACCTTCGCCCGGAGCAATTATTTCCACGTATGTTCCCTGTGAAGCCTTTACTGCCTTGATATTATTTTTGGCTAAATAATCCGCAATCTTCAGGTCATCTTTTTTTAGTTGCGCAATTGCATTTACAGAGTCTTTAACCTTTGCCATTTCCATACTTATCTTGTAAGCACTGTCGGCAGATTCTTTGGTTAAAAATACATTCACAATTTTGTAATGGGCTATGATGTAAGCGCCCTTTTTCATAAAAGGTGGGGTATTACCACCCTTCATAATACTATCTGTTATTTGTTTTACTACAATGCTATCCCCTTTCCTTGACTGTGCAAAAATTTTAAAGTAAACGGGCGGTATCGCTGCTGAATCCATAGTAACAATCTGGGTGGAGGATGTTCTTGAATCAAAAAGAACGGTATCCTTTCCTGCGCCACTATACACCTGGTCAAATTGTATTTCAAAGAAATTACCATTTTGCAATGTGTTTCCTTTGCCGTCAGATATAATTTTGTATTGTAACCCACCTTCAGTTTTTTTGAAAGGTTTGGTACAGCTTGCAAATAACAATGCTGTTACTGCCAATAAATAAAAGAAATGCTTCATTTTTGTATGTGTTTAAAATTGATAATTGCTTAATTGATCCTTGTTTTCCTCCATGGCCTTAATAAACTTTTTCATTACTTCTTCAAGGGGTTCCTTACTCTGACCGCCGGCCGCATTAAAATGACCTCCCCCGTTAAAATACCTACGTGCAAAGGTATTTACATCAAACCCTCCCTTACTCCTGAAAGAACATTTACGTTCTTCGCCCCTGTCTATAATGATGGCAGCTAACTTGATTCCTTTTATACTTAAAGGATAATTAACTAATCCTTCCGTATCCCCGGTAATAACGTTGTATTTCACCAGGTCCTGTTGCGGCACCGCTATTAGTGCGGTATTGTACTCATAAAATATTTCCATCCTGTTTTGCAATACATGTCCTATAAAGCGAAAACGATTTTCTAAAAAATTATCAAATAATGCCTCGTGAATATGGCTATGCTCCAGCCCCTTATCTTTCAAATGCGCCACCATGCGGTGTACCGCAGCACTGGTGATAGGAAAGCGGAACGAGCCGGTATCTGTCATCACCCCTGCATATAAACACGCTGCTACCGATTCATTTATTCTATCATCATTACCTGAGTTTATTACCAGATCATACACCATTTCGCAGGTAGAACTTTTGGCAGTGTCACTTATGCCGTAAGTAAATTTATCTACCTGTGGTTCCTGGTGGTGGTCAATTAATATTCGCTGACCGGATGCATTTACCAGTCTTTCCTCCATTCGTTTGGTACGGCTAAGTGTGTTAAAATCGAGGCAAAATATCCAGTCTGCCGCATCGATTGCTGCATTGGCCTCAGCAGTACTCCGTTCGTAGTCGAGCACTTCTTTAGTACCGGGCATCCAATCTAAAAAATCCGCCCAATTGGTGGGGGAAATAACGATTACATGGTGACCAAATTGTTTTAAAAAATGGAAAAGGCCAAGTGAAGAGCCCATTGCATCACCATCAGGTTTTTGATGAGTAGTAATAACAATCTTTCTTGGCTCCTTTAATAAGGGGTATATAACTTTGATCTGCTGCATAAAGCGGCGCAAAAGTAGGATAAAAATACCAGTAATATGCCTGATGTATTTTTTATTGATTTCTGATACAGCCTAAGTTCGTTTATTGCCGGTAAATAAAGGCGTCTGTATCACTTTTTCGTTTTAATGCAACCCTTTTTTAAAACACCCATATAAAAAAAATCAGGCATGAAAAAATCAGACATCATACATTGCTTCCTATCTTTGCGCCTCAAATTTTTATACACATGAGCAACAGAACTTTTACAATG
>JBBQTL010000155.1:0-14409 GCA_038213285.1 Chitinophagales bacterium | reverse complement strand
CTCCGCAGTTACTATCTCCCCAAATATGCACCAAACCTAACCAGTGACCAACTTCATGTGTAGTAGTTCGCCCCAAAGTAAATGGTGCCCTCAAACTTCCAATAGTACCAAAAACATCGGATGCAATCACAACTCCATCCTTATCTGCTGCAGCGCCTGGCGGTGTTGCATAACCTAAACTTCTGCTACTTAACTTACAAACCCAAATATTTAAGTAATGCTTGTTATCCCATGATGCCGCACCGCCTTTGGAAACCATTTTCATACCGTCATCGGTAATGAATAAGGACTGTGATGTATATTTCCTGTCAATTCCAGTGGTTTTCTTACCATTTGGATCTACCTGGGCCAGGCAAAATTGAATTCTTGCATCTCCGGCAAGCGATTTAAATGCCTGGGGGGTGTTTGCCCTATCGCTGTTCAGCATACGGAAATCCTTATTTAAAACATCTATCTGTGATTTAATCTGGGCATCACTAATATTTTCAGAGGCTGTTTTATACAAAACATGAATAACAACAGGTATATAAATAATTTCATTGGAAGTGGTATCGCGTAGCGCGGTATTGCCCGTTGCAGATTTGGTGGCTGATGCAATTTGCTTTTCAATATTTCTGAATACATCCTTCATGGAGGGATCAGACTGCAACATTTGTTCTCTATAAGTACCGGAGCCACAATCACGCTGTGCCTGAGCAGAAAAGAATACGACAAAAATCAGTAATACACTCTGTAAAAAAAATTTCATAAAAAACCCATATTTCTTGTGGTGGTAGCAGATATTTCAATATGAAACATCTATTTCTACAGAGGTATTGGAAAGAGGGGTATAGGTGGATGGAGTTTAGTAAAATGCCAGAAGCATTAAAATTTCTACAGAGGTATTGAAAATTAAATTAAGGTGATTAGAACTTAGGATAAAGCCATAAGTGCATTATTAATTTCTACAGAGGTATTGGAAAGTAATTAGGAGGAAACTTGAAAATATTGACTTCGTAATTAAACGGGTACTACCCTAATTGGGTAAATGAAGGAGGTAAACGTTTCAGAAGTTGTTCAAAAGTATATAAAATATCCATACACCCAAAATATTTTCTCTTTTAATTTTAAAATATCCTTTTAAACATCGGGCCTTTAGTACTTTTGCCTGCTAAACCGATATAACATCGTGATGAAATATTATTTTTACCTGGCATCTCTTTTCTTGTTTTCCGCCTGTTCCAATAACAATCCAGCTCCCTCCTCTTCTTCTGACAGCGTAAAATCGTCAACAGGAATTGCAGTACCTCAAAACATTAACATCAACATTATTGGCGTGTATTCCCATGACACAAGCGCCTACACCCAGGGACTCGAAATTTATAAGGAAAAGCTATATGAAAGTACCGGGGATTATACAAATTCTTCCCTGAGAGTTACAGATATAAAAACCGGAAAGGTAGAACAGAAGCATTTAATGGGCACCACAGAAATATTTGGGGAGGGCATCACAATTTTTAAAGATAAAATTTACCAGCTCACCTGGAAAAATCACCTGATAAATGTGTACGATATAAAGGATATCAATAAGCCAATCAAAACCATCAACTGGCCCTACGAAGGTTGGGGCATTACACATAATGATACAGAACTAATTATCAGTGACGGATCTGCCAACCTTTATTTTGTAAACCCGGAAGATTTTAAAGTAAAAAGCGCCAGGCAGGTAACAGATAATATTGGTCCGGTAAAAGAAATAAATGAACTGGAATATATTGATGGTTTTGTGTTTGCAAATGTTTATGGCAGTAATATTATTATAAAAATAGATCCCCAAAATGGACACGTCGTGGGAATAATCAATTTACCTGGATTGATTAAGCAATATGGTAATGGCTTTGTACCGGATGAAAATGAAGTATTAAATGGTATTGCCTGGGATAGCGCTGGTAAAAAAATGTATATCACTGGAAAACATTGGCCAAAAATGTTTGAGCTAACTATTAATTAGCTAACCAGGTAATGTGCTAATTTGGCAATGCGGTTATTTTCTAATGTGTTGCAGGAAACGACTCCCCAGGTTGCAAAAATCAGCACATTAACTATTTTGCCATATTTCCCAACGATTGCAATCCAAACTTATAAAAGTAAAACAATAATGCGCTAATACCTAATGCAGCTAAAACAATTGCCCATACCCGCCATTTGTCATTCAAGGCTTCCTTTTCAGTAAAAAATTCGGTCATTTCTACATTCGTTGTATGTTGATCGCCTACTAAAATTGTGTGGGCTTCATCCTGTCGGACTACTCTTTCAGCAGCAATTGGCATAATAAACACAGCGTTGATAGCAACGGGTGTAAACTTTATTTTGTTAGCGTCGTCTTTTAAAAAAGTTCCAATTCCATTTAAAAAATAACGCCCGCTTTCATCGAGGCTTTTCTGTAATATTTCACTCATAGCCGAAAATTCATTGAACACATTATCATCATTTCCTTCTGCGATGAATTCAATTGTATCAATAGGTGATTTTATTCTCGCATTTACAAAATCAGTTTCTGCAGAATGGGTGGCCATCACTAATGTGCCAATGCCCGGCAACCGGCATATTTTATTTTGAAATAGTGTGGTAGCGATAATTTGATACATTGATTATTATTCAGGCTTCAAAGATAAGCCTAACAGTTAAAATATGTCATCAATAAATGGTATAAGCTTTAAAAGGAACAGTTCAAAGCAACCATGTGCTAACTTCAACTACCATGCATCAAACACGGATTAAAATTTATAAATAACTCCGCCCAGTACATTTAAACCATATACCTGATAATTGTGCCAGCGCTCATATTTATTGTTTAAGATATTATTGATATCCATCCATGCACTGAACTGTTTGTTGATTGCAAATTCAAGTCCTGCACTAAGATCCGCACCACCACTCAATGTTTTATTTACATTTCCCTTTAAAAGATATGGACCGCCGGTAAATGCCCTGAAATCACTCTTCAACATTACCTGTTTGAACGCCCACCAACGCATAGACGCGGTAATTTCCAGCGGTATTGTTCCCCAGGCTTTATCATTATCCTTCATTCCGGTGTATCCGTTAAAAGTAAGCCCGCCGGTTATGGTAAATTTATCCTGGCTAATAAAACTCATGTCCGCATGAATACGCAGATTTGTTAATTTGCTTTCATTACTTATCAAAAAGGCTTTGTTGTCAGTGGCAGTATCATTAATGTAAAAAGGAAGATTTTTATAGCTCATCAATCCAGCTTTGGCTGTAAAATTAAAGTGTTTACCAACCGAAGTTTTGATACCTCCATACAATTCCGTTTCCTGGGTATTGAGCTGGGTTGAAATGGTGGCCAGGTAAGGATTGATTGCAGATAGATTGCGATAATTGTTCTTGATAAAGCGCCCGACAAATCCGGCCTGTACAAGGAAAGATTTATTCTTAATTTGCGCTTCCCCATAAATATTGGGAAGCACACTCAATTTTCCATTGTTCCAGGTTGGACTTACACCACCATGTATGGTAATGAATTCTTTGGCATAAATTAATTCGGGTGATAATTGGAAAATATTATTATTCAGCTTAACATTAGTAATTAGGTTTTTGGAAGTATAGGAAGTAATATCCGCCTTCGCAGCCACCTTTACAGAAAACACCTCTCCAAATGTTTTCTCAACAGGAGCCTCCACCACCAACGAACTTTCGGTTAATTTATCCTGGTTGCTGAAAACACTAATCTCCACATTGGGATTGTAATTTATCCCGGTTTCATTTTTATCCTTATTACGGATCCCTCCCTTAATGCTAACATCCTGGAAACGTTGCAATACATCCTTCTTACTGTAATTATGTTGCAGGTGATCATACCCATATAAATGAAAATCCTGCTGCTTTATTCCCACACTTCCATACACTTCGTTTCGTTCTGTAAAATAACTACCGCTCCCTTTTATATTCAGTTGAGCATAATCCTGGTTCTGAATTTTTCCTTTTGATGAAATAAAATCCGCATATAAATTGACGAGGGCTGTTTTACCATCCCCAAAACTAAATCCTGCGGCAGCGTACGGAGTTGAATAATTTCCGAATCCGACCTTGAGGAAATTCCTTATGCCCAACGCCAGCAAGCTATCCTGGGCAAGCGCCAGTGGTTTCAACGAAACGGGTTGATAGGTATAAAACAAATTCTGTGGAGGTATGGTATAAGGCGCAACTATTTTGGAAGTATCTGAAGGCAGGTTGGTAGCGGAAAAATTCACCTTTACTGCATTTCTTAACACTGGTTTATAGGATGAAGTAATATCTATGGTTTGCTTTTTTGTAGTATCCCGCTGAGCTATGGTGGAATAACTTACTCCGCAAAAAATCACCAGGGCAATGATTGTTTTCTTATTCATATTAATTTAAAAATTTTATAGGCAATTAAAATTATCCGCCAGTAGCGGAAGGATTTACCTGGGCCGTCAATTAATTTTTGAACTGAGTTTTTCTTCTGAAACTGCTTTATCAAATTTTTGCTGTGCTTCCGTCTTTAATTCTGAAATAACAGAATTTTGTGCCACACTTTGATAGGTTGCCTTCGCATTGAAATAATCCTTTTGCTGCATAAATACATCTCCGATCAAAATATAAGAACTGGTAACCCAAAAATCATAACTGCCGGTTTCTTTTACAACTGCCAGTGCAGCCTTCTCTGCACCCGAATAGTTACCTGTAATAAACAGGCAATGTGCTATTTCATACCTCGCTTCTGCACCCCATGCTGACTTGTTGATTGCTGCGCAGGATTTAAAAGAAACAATTGCGCCATTGCAATCATTATTCAACTGTTGCGATTTACCCAATACCAAAAATGCTACAGACTTGTCATCAGTACTGATCCCTTTCCTGGTAAGTAACTCTTTGGCAGTTTCATTTGCCTGTGTATAATCTTTTAACTGGTAATAACAACGTACCAATCCTCTTAACGCTTCCAACTGGTTATCCTGGTTAATTGCCCCCGACTGCAATGAGGCAAAATATTTTTTGGCATTCACATAATTCTTCAACTCGAAATAATTAATCCGTGCTGCGGATAAAGTGGCTCCCTCAAAATATTTATTGTATCCCTTGTTGTTTACATAATCAAAGCCGGGTAAAGCGTTTGCCCAATCCTTACTCTTAAAATAGCACTCGCTTTTAAAATAATTAGCCTCCAATGCATAAGCTCCATTGGGAAACCTGGAAAGATAATTGTTGAATCCAGTAATGGCAGTATTACAATCATTGGCATTGTACTTTATTTCAGCAGATGAATAAGTAAGCGAGTCAGCCTCGGAAATGGAAATATTTTTTCCATTCTTACGCATAAAATCTACATAATCATTTGGCCGGCCGTCTTCCACATAAATATTTTTGATGGTTTCCAGCGCATCATCTGCTTCAATCGATTGAGGGTATTGCTGAATCAGTTGCTGGTAATTCGAAAGCGCCTGGCTATTATTATTCAGGTTGTAATAACTTAATCCCAGTTTTAAATAAGCGGATGGTTTTAAACCGCCGCCATTGGAAGCATTTAATACATTATTCAGGTAAGGAATGGCATCCCGGAATTTTTCATCTGCCATGTAGGTTAATGCTATCTCCATATTCGCATCAGGTATTAAGCTACTCTTAGTATAAATCCTGCTCAAACTATTCAGAATGGTGATCTTACCCGAGGAACTTCTGATACCCGCTATCAAAGCTTTTTGAAAGAGCGCATAATCACCCTGCGGCAGGGCATTGTTGATCACCGTCTCATACATTGCATTCGCCTTCGCAAAATCTCTCAACATAAAATAACAATCGGCACTGCGCACATAAGCATCCTGTTCCAGGGTACCAGCAGTAGTATTTGATTTTGCAATCGATTCAAAATAAGAAAGTGCTTGTTGATAATTTTCCTTTTTCATCCAGCTATAACCGATATCGTATTTTGCAGTTGTTGGATTTGCTTCGCCCTGGGCACTGGCGCCACTTTGGAGGTATATGTTTAAAAAACGAATCGCCTCATCATACTTGCCAGACCGATATGCAATTTCTCCTTTCCAAAAATTTGCGTAAGGAGTAATGGTGGAAGATGGAAGTAATAAAATTTTTGAAAACAATTCATCTGCCCTTACTATTTGCTGATCATTTACATATTCCACTGCCCTGCCATATAATATGCGGGGATATGCCCTTTGCATATTGGCCGTTGGCTGTTTAAAAGATTCGTATAATGAAAGTGCATCATTGAAATTATTGGTATTGGCTAAAATGTTTACCAATATTTCTTTGGCTTCGGTATTGTATGTGGAGGATGGGTATCCATTAATAAAATAACGCATTTCATTCAGCGCTACATCCTGGTATCCCAACTCGTAAGAGAGTTTGGCGTAATTGAATAAAGAAATTTCCTGTTGCCTTTTATTGCTACTGTTAAAGGCACAAAATTGAAAAGCGTTCCTGGCATTGGCTTTTTGATTGGTTCGCAGGTAACAGTCCCCCAGCAAGTACATACTATTTTGCCCCATTGAATCGCTTTCATTGCTTAACTGCTTAAAACCTTCGATCGCTTTATTCAATTGCTTTGCTTCGTAATAGCAATAACTTAATTCATACAGGTTTTCCTTACTTACCTTAGTGCTGTTGTTTACATAATACTCCAGCAAGGGCAAGGCTTTTGCAAAATTCTTTTTCTCAAAATAAATCTGCCCCATCAATTGCTTCATTTCCTTTTCATAATACAATCCACCTTTGTTCAATGCTATCTCACCGGTACGGAGCGATTCATCCTTTTTATTCTGGAAATAAAATATCTCCGAAATGTAATAAGGAACAATCCCTCTATATTCTTCTTTATTCTCTACTGTTTTAAACGAACCCAGGGCATCATTATAATTACGATCGGCATAACTAATGAAACCATAATAATAATTAGCAGGAATATAGTACTTGTTATCCGGTAACTGGTGTATCTCATTAAACAATGGTTTGGCATCTTTAAATCGCTTAAGATTAAAGTAACAATATCCCATTTCGAATTTGGCATCAGCAATTTCTTCATTACTTAAATTTTCTAAACCAGCCCGTTCATAATTTTCAATGGCCTTCCTAAAATCATCTTTCAGAAAATAGAATTTTCCAAGGTGGTAACTCATTAATTCCTTGCGGGGCTCATTATTTACCCAATTGATGTATTGGCTTGCTTCTTCTTCGGCGATGGGCAATTGTAACTTAAGCCGCGTAACAATGTAGTAGTAATTTACATCATCATTTAAATATGCATTATTGCTTTTCTGGTTATCTGGATATTGAAGTTTTACTTCCTGTAACAAAGGATAGGCAAGTGCATATTGTTGCTTTACAAATAATTCCTTTGCTTCTTTAAATTTTTTTTCGGGATCTGTAAAAACATGTGAAGGTTGTGAGAAAGTGGTAATTGAAATTACTATGGCAACTAATAGAATTAGAAATTGTTTTTTCATTGTATGCTTGTATGGGTTATTACGATCCTTTAACGATGCTGCAAATTTAGCTATATTGCCACTTGTGCAAACACCGTTCCAAACCGTTTGTTAATAAGTGGATAACTCTCTGAAACAAAACGAATGTACATTTGCATTGCTGTTAACAAAATGATAAAATAAAATTTATTAACAGCTACATTAACCATACATAAAAAATTTGCATTTAAAAATGAAAAAATTATTATCGACAAAATATTCCGCAGGTGCCTTCAGTGCGGCCATGTTAGTGTTAAGATTAGGAACCGGGCTTTTAATGATGAATCACGGTTATGATAAACTGATACATTTTGGTTCAATGCATAATAAGTTTATGAATTTTATGGGAATAGGCACGTCGCTTTCCCTGGCGCTGGTGATTTTTGCAGAATTCTTCTGCTCTATCTTTTTAGTACTGGGTTTATTTACAAGATTGGCAACTATTCCATTGATGATAGTAATGGGTGTTGCCTTGTTTAAAGCGCACAACGCAGAAGTATTCGGCAAAGGCGAACTTCCTGCTTTGTATTTAGCTACCTATTTTGTTTTACTATTGGTTGGACCGGGCAGGGTGAGCGTTGACGGCATGGTAGGAAAGTAATGGATCGTTGATTAAATAATAATTGATAATTTTTTCATTTTGTGAAGTGGCAGGCAATTTGAATAAGTTGGTTATTGAAGACACTTTATATGATTAATTCCGGTAGATGTTTCTTCAATTACTGATCTATCCATTCGTTCAATACTTATTATTTATCCCGTTATCATTTAATTAATGTACAAAACCGAAACACAGATAAGGATACATTATGCGCTCACCGACCAGATGGGCGTGGTTTATCATGGGCACTACGCCCAGTTTTACGAAATCGGAAGAGGAGAAGCCATCAGGCAAATTGGATATACCTATAAAGATATTGAAGCCATGGGCATCATTATGCCGGTAGTGGATATCCATAGTCGCTTTTTGAGGCCCGCAAAATACGACGACCTCATTACTGTAATAACTACCTTAAAGGAATTGCCTGTACATCATAAAATTGTTTTCCATTCGGAAATATACAACCAGCAAGGAGCCTTGTTAAACATTGGAGATGTCACCCTCTATTTCATGGAAGCAAAGGATATGAAACGATGTGAAATGCCGGCGGAATTGAAAGCGAAACTTGAAAAATATTTTAATAAATAGCATATTCTATAGTCCTCTACGTGAAATAAACAAGCGTCTGTGAGCAAGGGGATTTTTAATTTTTAATAACCGAAAGCACTTTCCACATTTTTTCTCTGACCGATCCGGCACTGCCATCAAAATTATTTACTATAAATGCGAAAGTATATGATGTTCCGTCATTAGTTTTTGAATAGCCTGTGTAACTTCTTACTCCTCCAATATAACCGTCTTTCATTTTAATGCCATTTATTTCCGGCAGGGCAGCGTAAAAAGTGGGAAACCAGGGTCGGCTTTTTGCAAATTGCATCACAGCAACCAGTGACTGTGTTGTAACCCTGTTGGCAGGTGATAAACCACTGCCATCAATCATTTTCAGTGCTGATTTTTCGATTCCTTTTTTACTCCAGAAATCTTTGATTAAAATAATACCGGAATCTGTAGAACCTATTTTCAATTTTTCGAAAGCAATGGCTTTTACAAGCGCTTCTCCAAAAAGGTTTACACTTTTTTTAAGAAACCAATAATTAATTGAGTCCAAACCAGGTGAAAGAATGGAATCCATGTGAATGAACGGTATCCGGGTAGGAAGATTATTTACCAGCTGTTCGCCCTGGCTCCGGCTATCACCGCTTACCTGTATTCCATTTGCATTTAAATATTCACTCAGCTCTTTAATGAATATACCAGGAGGATTAGGCATTGATCCCGAAATGGTAAAACCATTCTCAGATATTGGAACTGTTCCCCTGGCAATAATATTTTTTTGATATGGAGCTGAAAAAAGATAAGCGTTATCCCCCGAACCCTTACTTCCGGTCTTTACAAAATTTGCAAATACATAATCTGTTTTCAATGCAGTCGGTTTTGTTGAAACAATTTCAGTTCTGTCACTTTGTTTTTTACCGGTTTTAAATGTAACATCAAACTGGTTTTCCCTCCAGTTTAATCCCCAGGCCCCCGCACCATAGTAGTTACCCATATCCTCCCATACCCAACCACGAGGTAGCGGCTCATTAGTAAATTGTATATCATCACAAACCAGGTTGCCGGAAACAGATTGTATTTTATTAGTCTTTAAAATATTCAATATCTTTTTTAAAATTGCTGGTGCGGTGGTAGTACTCCATCGATTGCTACCAAGTGTAGGATCTCCCCTGCCTGATAAATACAGGTTACCTTCTATTTTACCATTATGGATGATAGAATCACAGTCAATATATGTTTTGAACTGGTAACCTTTGCTCAGCAATTCAAAGGCGCTTACACTGGTTATTACCTTTTGGCAACTGGCCGGTGCCAACCCAAGACCGCCATTTATTTCAAAAATCACCCTGCCTGTTTTACCATCGGCTACATACATACTAATAATGGCGTGTTTAAACTGTTCATCTTTAGCTAATTTTTGTAATGCCTCATCTAATAGAACGGATAAATTTTGGCCAACACTATGGTAGCCAAATAAAATCATTGAAATCATTATAACACCTGACCTATGAAACATTTTTATTAAATTTGAATATCGAAATTAGCGATTATGGCAACACCCGTTTTAAATTACATCAGCGAGCAGGATTATTTGGAGGCAGAAAGAAAGGCTTTTGAAAAGCATGAGTATTACAAAGGTGAGATTTTTGCCATGAGCGGAGCATCAATTCCTCGTAATGAAATTTACTCGAATTTATTCGGAGAGCTCGCTACAAAATTAAAGGGGAAAGGCTGTAAACCTTACGGAAGTGATTTACGAATCTACATTCCTTCCAATACACTTTATACCTATCCTGATATAAGCATAGTTTGTGGTAAAATAGAAATAACTGATGATAAATTTGATACTGCTACCAACCCTTCTGTAATCATTGAAATCCTGTTGTCAAGTACCAAAGATTATGATAAAGGATCCAAATTTACTTTATATAAAGAAATAAAAACATTGAAGGAATATATACTTGTTGACTCTACCAGTATTTCCGTTGAAAAATTTATTCGCAATACGGATAATAGCTGGCAGCTTACAGAATTTAAATTACTACCAGATGTTTTTTCAATTAATACCGTAAACGCCGATATGGTACTCTCTGATATTTACGAAGGAGTAAAATTTGATTGATCTTCATAGTAATACTCATTCCTCACATACATTCTACTTCAGCATGACACAGGCAAGCATCATAACCATTGGTGATGAATTATTAATAGGACAGGTAATTGATACCAACAGTGCCTGGATGGCACAACAACTAAACAAAGCCGGCATTCGGGTCGCACGGCGAATAGCCGTTGGCGATGTGTGGGACGAAATATGGAACACGTTGGATGAAGAAAGTAAGCACGCTGATATTGTGCTGATCACTGGTGGCCTCGGCCCAACGGCAGATGACATTACCAAGCCGTTGCTATGTAAATATTTTAATGGGAAAATGATAGTGGATCAAGGCGCACTGGACAATGTAGTTAACATTTTTGCAAATATTTTGAAGCGTCCGATGATTGAAAGAAATTTAAACCAGGCGGAAGTTCCTGACATCTGCAAGGTAATTTTAAACAAGCGGGGAACGGCACCTGGTATGTGGTTCGAAAAAGAAGGAAAGGTATATGTGAGTATGCCCGGTGTACCACACGAAATGAAAGGCATGATGACTGACGATGTTATACCCGCATTGAGCAAACGTTTTAAATTCCCTCATATAGCGCATCAAACCCTACTTACGGCTGGGGTAGGTGAAAGTTTTCTTGCCGACCTGATAGCTAATTTTGAAGCTGCACTGCCTCCGCATATTAAACTAGCCTACCTTCCCAATTATGGTATGGTTCGCCTCAGGTTATCCAGCACGGGCTTTGAAAAAGAAATTATAGAAATAGAAGTACAGCAATACTTTGACCAGCTTCAACTGTTGGTAAAAGAATATATTGTAACTAATGAAGATGAATCGATGCAGGCGGTAGTTGCCAAATTATTGATTGCAAAAAAAAGTACGATCTCTACTGCTGAAAGTTGCACTGGTGGATACATAGCACATTTATTGACCGAAAAGGCCGGTGCCTCAGTGTATTATAGTGGAAGCGTGGTCAGTTATTCTTATCGAGCTAAAGAAGATCTTTTGCAGGTAGATAAAAAAACACTGGAACAATTGGGAGCCGTTAGCGAAGAAGTTGTAATTCAAATGGCGAAGGGTGCTTTAAAAAATATAATGACAGATTATACTATTGCCGTATCGGGCATTATGGGCCCCGATGGGGGAATGCCAGATAAACCAGTTGGTACTGTATGGATAGCTGTTGGGGATAAAAGCAATATAATTACCGCAAAATCTCATTTCAGGTTCGACAGGCAAAGAAATATAGAATTGACAGCTAACTACGCATTAAATATGCTGCGGAAGTTTATTTTATCACAGTCGTGATTTACCGCTTTATTAAATAAAACACTTAGATTTCACCGCCGTAATTTAAAAATACTATCGCCGCCGCTAACCCACTTAATTTAACCCAATATTTTTTGAAGATAAATTTGATAGAAATAACGTCACCTTCCGTGAAGCGAAGCCGATATTGAATTATTTTCCCTATTCACTTTTAATGAAGACCACAATTTATCTGTAACGATCCAAACACTGTTTTCAACCCGATTAAAAGGAAATAATTACCTTTACAGATGTTTGAATGCTATTGATTAACCTGCTTTGATTAAATTGCTCATTATTATATCTAAACTTCAATTTATTATATGTCTTTAGTTGATCTGGTAATGCCAAAACTGGGGGAAAGTATTATGGAAGCTACCATTTTAAAGTGGCATAAAAAGCCGGGCGATCCCATACAGGAAGATGAGACCGTACTTGATATAGCTACAGATAAGGTAGATAGTGAAGTTCCATCCACTACGCAGGGAGTAATAGAATCCATTTTATACAAGGAGAATGATGTAGTACCAATTGGCGCAGTCATTGCAAGAATAAGAGTAGGTGCCACCGCAGCTATTACACAATCACAACCAACTCCGCCTGCGGTAAAACCGGCTTACGAAGAAGCCAGGATAGTCGATGAAATACCATATCAGCCATCATCATCTTCAAACCAGCAATCAACCGGAAACAATGCACTTAGGTTTTATTCTCCCCTGGTTATAAATATCGCACAGCAGGAAGGAATCAGTATGGTAGAATTGGAAAACATTCATGGAACGGGCCAGGATGGACGAGTAAGTAAAAAAGACATTTTGGCTTATATAGCAGGAAGATCAACTGCTAACAATCAACCGGCCGTAAGCACCCATCAACCGGTAGCAGTAAGCTACCAGGAAATGCAGCCACCCGCTGACCAGGAAAATAACAACCAGGTTGTAGTTGCCGCTAACTACCAGGGCAATGTTGAAATAATTGAAATGGACCGGATGCGCAAAATGATCGCTAAACACATGGTAGAAAGTAAGCATACCAGTGCCCATGTCACCAGTTTTGCCGAATGTGATGTTACGAACGTAGTATTGTGGAGAGAAAAAATTAAAAAAGAATTTGAAAAAAGAGAAGGTGAAAAAATAACATATACTCCACTCTTTATAGAAGCCATTGTAAAGTGCATTAAAAAATATCCCCTGCTTAGCAGTTCGGTTGAAGGGGATAGAATCATCATAAAAAAAGATTTAAATATTGGTATGGCTACTGCATTACCCAATGGGAATTTAATTGTGCCGGTTATAAAAAATGCGGATCAGCTAAACCTTGCAGGGCTTACAAAAAAAGTAAATGGATTAGCAAATGCGGCAAGAACGGGTAAACTGAAACCGGATGATACTAGTGGAGGCACTTTTACTTTAACCAATGTAGGTACTTTTGGGAGCATAATGGGAACCCCCATTATTAACCAGCCGCAGGTAGCCATCATGGCTGTGGGAGCTATTAAGAAAAGACCGATGGTAATTGAAACTCCGCAGGGCGACAGCATTGCCATTCGCCACATGATGTATATTTCACTTAGCTATGATCACCGGATTATTGATGGCGCTTTAGGAAGTACTTTTTTAAATGCAGTATCAAAGGAACTGGAAAATTTTGATCAGAACCGAAGTATTTAACTTCTTTCCCTAAAGGTGAATTAAGATACCAGGTAACGAAAACAGTCGCAGATTGTAGAAAATGGAAGTATAAAATATCTATGCCATTTACGCACCTTTAGGAGATGGGGTTGTGGAAATTACCTATGATTACATCTCATGTATATACTTAAACAATTTTGAATATAGACAAGTATAAACATATTGAAGACAACCAGCTATTGCACAATTTTTATGAAGATAAAAATAATGAATGGTTGGGTATATTGTTACAGCGTTATACATTACTGTTATTGGGCGTATGCATGAAGTACCTTAAAAACGAAGAAGAGGCAAAAGATTGTGTACAGCAGGTTTTTTTAAAAGCTATAACAGAATTGCATAAATATAAGGTGGAGTATTTTAAGAGTTGGCTCTACATGGTAGCAAAAAATTGTTGCCTGATGAAGCTGAGAGATAAGGGAAAGCATCCGGTGGAAATAAATGAGTATCACTTGTCAACTATGGATGAAACGGAAGACAAAATTAAATATCTTGAAAAAGATGCTGTTTTAGCCAACATGGAAAAAGCCCTCCAATTCCTTAATGAAGAACAGTTGCGGTGCATCACAATGTTCTATCTTGAAAAAAAGAGTTACCAGGATATCACTCAACAAACAGGTTACTCTTTATTAAAAGTGAAGAGT